>CAZBTA010000005.1:0-22251 GCA_964494515.1 uncultured Bryobacter sp. | reverse complement strand
GCCGCACCCATTGTCGAAGCCGCACCAAGCGCAGCCCCACCAACTCCATCCCCAGCAACACCGGCCGCCCCGGGCCCCGTCGCCGCAGCTGGCGGCGAGCAGGCTTCGGCCAAGCGCCTCGCTGCCGCTGCCGAAACGCACGCCATTCGTGTCGATACCGCCAAGCTCGACTACCTCCTCGACATGGTCGGCGAAATGGTGATTGCCGAGTCCATGGTGCGACTCGACCCCGAGCTCGCTCAACTGAAGAACTCGCGCCTGCAGCGCAACCTCAACCAGCTTCGCCGTGTCACCGAAGAGGTGCAGAAGGTGGCTATGGCCACTCGCCTCATCCCGGTCGGCACGCTCTTCCAGCGCGTCAATCGCCTGGTGCGCGACACCTCGCGCAAGGCGGGCAAGATGGCCGAGGTTGAGTTGATCGGTGAGGACACCCAGCTCGACAAGACGATCATCGAAGAGCTCAACGATCCGATCATGCACATGGTGCGTAACTCGATCGACCACGGCATCGAGGCCCCCTCCGATCGTGTGGCCGCTGGCAAGCCGCAGGCTGGTCGCGTGCAACTCAAGGCCTATCGTCAGGCGGATCACATCCAGATTGAGATCGTCGATGATGGTCGCGGCCTCAACAAGGACCGCATCCTCGCCAAGGCGCGCGAGCGCGGACTGGTGAGTGACGGCGCCATTCTTTCCGATTCCGAGATCTTCCAGTTGATCTTCGAGCCCGGCTTCTCGACGGCCGAAAAGGTCACTGACATTTCCGGTCGCGGCGTCGGCATGGACGTCGTCAAGAAGCAGATCCAGAAGCTGCGCGGCAAGATTGAGATCCAGTCAACACCGGGTCAGGGCACTACCTTCTTCCTCAAGCTGCCGCTCACGCTGGCCATTGTGGAAGGCTTGGTCGTCGGCGTTGGCCGCGAGCGCTACATTCTGCCCATCTTCTCGGTGCATGAGATGTTCCGGCCGACTGAAGGTCAGGTATCCACCGTGCAGGGACGTGGCGAGATGGTCATGGTGCGCAATCAACTGCTGCCACTCATTCGTCTCTATCGCTCTCTTGGCGTCAAGCCGCGCAACGAAGAGACGGGAGAATCACTGCTCATCGTCGCCGAAACCGAAGGCAAGCGTTTCGTGCTGATGGTTGACGAGTTCATCGGCAAGCAGGAAGTCGTCATCAAGAGCCTCGGCTCGAGCCTCAAGAACACCACTGGCATTGCCGGTGGCGCCATCCTCGGCGACGGCCGCGTTGGCCTCATCCTTGACCTCGAGGCGATCTACAACGATCGCGGCAACAAAGCCGCCGTCATCAAGGAGAGCCTCCTGGCGGCATGCTAACCACGCCGAACGTCTCCTCATCTTCGTCCAGCCGGCTCACGCCCAAGCTCTTTCAGGCGGTCAAGGAATATGCATACCGCACGGCGGGCATTGAGCTGCAGGACGGTAAGCAGGAGATGGTCGCCGCACGGTTATGGAAGCGCACGCGGGCCCTCGGCTACCCCAATCCCGAGGCCTATTTTGAGGCCGTCGAGAAGGATCGCTCGGGCGAGCTCGAGCATGACATCCTCAACGCGCTGACAACCAATTTCACCAGTTTCTTTCGCGAGCCGGCGCACTTTGATTTTCTGCGCCACCAGATTTTGCCCCGCCTGCGCAATCGCGGGCAGTTCACAATCTGGTCAGCGGCCAGCTCGAGTGGCGAGGAGCCTTACTCGATCGCCATCACGCTGGCTGAAGAAATGGGCGATGCCGCCTACCGGCAGGCACGCGTCCGGGCCAGCGATCTTTCCACCAAAGTGCTGCGCATGGCCGAGGCGGGCATCTACCCCGAAGACCGCTTCCGCGATCTCAGCAAAGAGTGGCGCAGCCGTTACCTGTTGCGGGGCACGGCCAACCAGCAGGGCAACTACCGGATCCGTCCGGAGATCCGCCGCATGGTCGAGTTTCACCGCATCAATCTCATGGAGCCGTTGCCGTCCGACGGCCCGTTTCCACTCATCTTTTTGCGCAACATCATGATCTACTTTGACCGGCCCACCCAGGAAAAAGTAGTGGCGGCAATGACTCAAAAGCTCGAGCCCGGCGGATATCTGTTTGTCGGGCACTCGGAAAGTCTGAATGGCATCAGTCATTCCCTCGAGCATGTGCAGGTGGCAGTTTACAAGAAACCAGGACAACTGGGAGAGAGGGCAGCATGATCGCAGTAGGCGTGGGCGATATGAAGGTTTCTGCCAAAGCGGAGGAGACGCTGGTCACCTACGGGCTTGGCTCGTGTATCGGCGTCACGATCTGGGATCCCGTGGCGCGTGTAGGTGGGTTGTTGCACTTCATGCTTCCGGAATCGGAAACCGACAAAGAGAAGGCAAAGCAAAACCCGGCGATGTATGCCGACACCGGCATACCGCTGCTGTTCCGTAGCGCGTACCAGCTCGGTGCCGACAAAAAACGGTTGCTCGTCCGGGTAGCCGGTGGCGCACAGGTGCTTGATGGCAATGGAGTGTTCAACATTGGCAAACGCAATTACCTGGCGATGAAGAAGATTTTCTGGAAGGCCGGGGTCATGATCCACGCCGAAGAAGTGGGTGGCAACACGTCACGCACGCTGCGGCTTGAGGTTGGCACAGGCAAGCTACTGCTGCAGGAAGCCGGCGCCGAGGCTCGCGAGCTCGGTCTTGAGCGCTGCGCCTAGGGCGGAGAGGGATAACGAAATGTTTACCAATGAGCGGGAAAGGACGGTGCAATTGTGGCATTCGATGTGCTGATCGTGGATGATTCCCCGGCAATGCGGCGGTTCATTCGCAGAGTGATTGAGGTCAGCGGATTCCAGGTGGGCCGCTATGTGGAGGCCGGCAACGGCAAAGAAGCGCTCGAGCAACTCGAGCAAGAGTGGGTCGACGTAGTGCTGACCGACATCAACATGCCGGTCATGGATGGCGAGACGCTCGTGCGCACCATGCGTGAGTCCGAGCATACCGCTGGCGTGCCGGTGATTGTCGTCTCAACCGACGCCACCGATGCGCGCATGGAGCGCATGCGCGATCTCGGCTGCCAGGGTTATGTCACCAAGCCCTTTGCTCCCGAGCGCTTGCGTGAAGAAATTGAGCGCGTCCTGGGCGTCACGCCCGAAGGCGAAATGGTCGGAGCAACTCTGGAGGGTAGCGATAATGAGTTTGACTTTTAAGCGGGAAGACCTCGAGCGTGAACTCACTTCGGCGGCAACCGAAGTCCTCGAGACGATGTTCTTTGCCACCGTCGAGGGCGAGCAGGATGGTGTCGAAGACACCTCCGACAATCGCATCCGCGCACGGCTCGACTTTCGTGGCGCCAGTTCCGGTCGCCTCGAGCTTTCGATGAACCTTGAAAGTGCCGAAGAACTGGCCGCCAATTTCCTCGGGTCAGGGCAGCATTATGGCACCGAAAGCGACAGCCGCCTGGTTGTCTCCGAGCTTGCCAACATGGTCTGCGGCACCATGCTCAGCCATTTGGACAAGCACGCTGTGTTCTGCCTTGATGCTCCGGCCTTGATGCCAACCAGCGAGAAGCTGGAGGGTGAAATTCTCAAGACGCTGCAGCTCGAGCATGGCCTGCTCCAGCTCGCCTTCTCGATCGAATCACAGCTCCGCTAGTCACAAGGGACTTCATGGCACCTTCCAGCCCCAAGCGCAGCCGGCCGATCCGCGTTTTGATCGTCGATGATTCCTCGGTGGTCCGCAAGCTGCTGTCCGACGCCCTGTCGGGCGAGCCGGACATCGAGGTTGTCGGTACGGCGCCCGATCCATTCGTTGCCCGCGACAAGATTCTCGAGCTCAAGCCCGACGTGCTGACGCTCGATATCGAGATGCCGCGCATGAACGGCCTCGTGTTTCTCAAAAAAGTGATGCACTACAAGCCCATGCCGGTGATCATCATCAGTTCACTTGGCGTGGCTGGTTGTGCGGCCACCGTCGAGGCCTTGCGCCTGGGCGCGGTCGACGTGCTTTGCAAACCTCATGGTCCTTACTCGGTCGGCGATCTTGCCTCGCAGCTTGCGGGCAAGGTCCGCATGGCCGCCGACGCGCGGCTGCGTCCGGTCAAGGCCGCCCCGGCCGTCGCCAGTGGCGAGGCGGCAACGCCGGTGATCCCGGCCGTGCGCAAGCGCCATCTCGTGGCCATCGGTTCCTCCACTGGCGGCACCACCGCGCTTGAGAACCTCATGCGCCAACTCGGCGCCACCTGCCCCCCGATTGTCATTGCCCAGCACATCCCCGCCGGCTTCAGTCGCGCTTTTGCCCGGCGGTTGAACGAAGAATTTCCCTTTGAGATCAAGGAGGCCGAGGACGGCGACGAGGTCCGCGAGGGCCGCGTGCTGATCGCTCCGGGCAACTTCCACATGCTGCTGCAAAAGCGCGGTATGGGCTACCAGGTCGCCGTCAAGGAAGGGCCACTGGTCTGCTATCAGCGCCCGAGCGTCGACGTGCTGTTCGGCTCGATTGCCCAGATTGCCGCCTCCGACACGGTTGCCGTCATCCTGACCGGCATGGGCAGTGACGGCGCCAAAGGCATGAAGCGCATTCACGATGCCGGCGGCTGGACGATCGCCCAGGACGAATCAAGCTGCGTTGTCTACGGCATGCCACGCGAGGCCGTGGCCTTGGGCGCTGTTGACGAATCCGTCTCGCTCGACCACATGGCCGTCACCATTGGCCGCGCCATGGCGCGCGAGCCCCGTGCCGGTATGGCCGCCGCTCGCTAAAAATTCTTCAATTCGTACATTCTGAGGCCGATACGCCTTAATGAACGCTTGAGTTCAAACCCAATTAGAGAGAGATAAAGAGAGATCAAACCGATGAAGTTCAAGACTTTGATTTTCGCGATTGCCCTGGCCCTCCCCATGATGGCCGAGATTCGAGTGACACACGCCGACGCCGTCAAGAATGCCGTGAAGCGTTCGACGCCGGAGTACAGCCCGATGGCCAAGCAGATGCGCATTCAAGGTGATGTCGAAGTAGAAGTGAAAATTTCCGATGCCGGCGAAGTGGCCGACGTCAAGGTTCTCACTGGTAACCCGATGCTTTCTGCCCCCGTGGTCAAGGCGATGAAGGATTGGAAGTTCACCCCCTTCCAGGCCGATGGCAAAGCCACCCCGGCGGTTGCAACGCTGAAGTTCAGCTTCAAGCAGTAACCCACAGCGGCATTACGCGGCTGGAGAATTACAGCACAACATGGAGGTTGTAGGAGACTCAATGCAAACAAGTGCGAGCAAAAAATTGATGGGCAGCGTAGGGCTGCTGGTGGGTCTGGCCCTCGTCGTAGGTGCTGGAGCCCTGATCGTCAACTATCGGCTGAGCAGCATGATGGATGAGGCGATCAATGTGAAGGCCAAAATGCGACATGTCGCCACCGGCATCGGTCGCGCAGCTCTCGAAATGGACGCGGCCGAACGTGGCCTCGCCTTCGCCATGATGCTGCAGCAAACCGAGCAGGCCAACGCGAATCGCAATCGTTTCGCCGCCGCCGAACAGGAGCTTGCCCAACTCATTGGCGAGTATTCCAAAGGCGTAAACGGTGGTGATGGCGCGGCAGATCTTGCCGAAGTCCAGTCCACTCTCGCCAGTGCACTCACCATGCACCGCGAACTGCGCTCCATGATGGAGCAGCAAAAAATGGATCAGGCAATCGCCCTGCTCAATGAGAAGCTGTTGCCTAAACTCACCTCGCTCAACGAGTCTTCCAAACGCCTCGCCCAGTTCCAGAATCAACAGTTGGAACAGCTGGCCAAGAGCGCTTCCACCACTACATCGGCCAGCATCTGGATCATGGTCGTTCTCAACATCGTTGCCTTCGCCGTCGGTACTGTCGTCTTCCTCGTAGTCCGCAAGCTCACCTCGACCCTGCGCGACACGGTGGCCGAGCTCGCCAACAGCGCCCAGCAACTCAAGAACACCTCTCACGAGGTCAGCAGCTACTCCATGTCGCTGTCCAAGTCCGCCAGCGACCAGGCCGCCAGCCTCGAGGAGACTTCGGCTTCCACCGAAGAGATCCACTCGATGACCCGGTCCAACGCTGACAACTCCAAGCAGGCCGCCAGCCGCATGCAGGAGGCCGCCCTCAAGGTCGACGAGGCCAACCGCGCCCTCGCCGAAATGGTCAACAGCATGAACGAGATCAGCACCTCCTCGGGCAAGATCTCCAAGATCATCAAGGTCATCGACGAGATCGCCTTCCAGACCAACATCCTCGCCCTCAACGCCGCCGTCGAGGCCGCCCGCGCCGGTGAGGCCGGTATGGGCTTCGCCGTCGTCGCCGACGAGGTGCGCAACCTCGCCCAGCGCTCCGCCCAGGCCGCCAAGGATACGACCCAACTCATCGAAGAGTCCATCCACAGCGCCAACAGCGGCAAGCACAAGCTCGATGAGGTCGCCCGCGCCAGCGAAAGCGTCAATGAACTCGTCAAAGCCGTCAGCAGCCTCGTGCAGGAAGTCCGCCGCGGCAGCGAAGAGCAGGAGCGCGGCATCGAACAGATCGCCAAGGCCGTCAGCCAGATGGAACGCGTTACCCAGCAAATCGCCGCCAACGCTGAAGAAGGCGCCGCCAGTGGCGAAGAGCTCCGCAAGCACGCCGAGACCGTCAATCGCACCGTCGATTCGCTCGAGGCCCTCGTGGGCGCCAATCACTCCGGCCCCGCTCTCGCCATGAGCCACGGCTCCAGCTCCTCTTCCGCTTCGGCCAAGCTCACCGCAACAGCCAAGTCCACCATCAGCGAACGCCTGCAGAACATCCGCAGCTCCAGTTCCTCATCGCCCAAGCCGGCTCCTTCCCACTCCACCTCTACCGCGGTGCTCGACAAGAAGGATCCCTTCCCGATGGATGACAACTTCGAAGAGTTCTGATTCACTCCATATCCAATCACCAACTCTCAACTCCGCGGCCGCCCCACCAGGCTCCGCGGAGTTCTTGCATTTCGCCAGCATTTGCGTTATAAAACCATCAGGTTAATTAACCAACTAGCGAAATGCAGTCTTCTCACGATTCCCTCAGCCTCACCTTCGCCGCCCTCGCCGATCCCACGCGCCGCGCCATACTCGCCCGCCTGAGCTCCGGTGAATGTTCCGTAGGTGAACTCGCCGCCCCGTTCGCCATCTCTAAGCCCGCCATCTCCAAACACCTCCGCGTCCTCGAGAAAGCCGGCCTGATCGAGCAGCGGCGCCAGGCCCAGTGGCGCCAGTGTAATCTCATCCCCACCCCCATTCGCGAAGTCGTCGACTGGGCCGAGCATTATCGCCATCTCTGGGATTCGCGCCTCGACCGCCTCGATCAATACCTCACTTCACTGCAGAAAGAAGCCAAACCCCATGCCCGCAAATCCCGCCGCAAATAGCCACACCTTTGCCGTCTCCACTCCCTCAAGCGATGAGATCCAGCTCACTCGCCTCTTCAATGCCCCGCGCGATCTGGTCTTCACCGTTATGAGCCGCCCCGAACACATCGCCCGCTGGTGGGGCAATCTCGGTGAGGGCTATAGCGTTCCCGTCTGCGAGGTCGATCTCCGCGTCGGCGGCAAGTGGCGCTTCATCAATCGCCACGCAAAGGGCGAGGCCGAGTTCTACGGCGAATACCTCGAGCTCGATCCCCCGGGCCGCATCGTCTTCACCGAGATCTTCGCCATGTTCCCCGATAGCGTCTCGGTCGTCACCGCCGTGCTTGAAGAGGTCGGCCCTCAAACCCGCCTCACCGCGACCGTCCGTTATCCCTCGCAAATGGTTCGCGACATGGTCGTGCAATCCGGCATGGCCCGCGGGGCCGGCATCAGCTACGACCGGCTTGAAGATCTGCTGGCTACGCTCCAGGCCTAGAGGTATTCAAAGGTCACATCAACAAGCAGCGGGCCCAGAAAATCCGCCGCCGTCCGCTCGGCTGCCTCGAGCATCTGCTCGCAGTGCGCCCGCGAGTTCGACACGGTCACCGCGCTCACCAACCCGCGCTTCCACACGTCCTGAAAATCAATCTCCGCAACCGCCACGTTATGGCGATTGCGGAGTCTTTCTTTCAGTCCCAATATGTAGTGGCGTTTGTCCTTGAGCGACTGCGCCTCCGGCATGTGCAGCTCGAGCGTCAGAACGCCGATCGCCGCCATGGCCGCTTACTTGACGAGGGCTTCCACCGCGACGCGCTCATTCTTGAACGCTTCGATGATGTCGCCCTGACGGACATCCTGGAAGTTGGCGATGGCGATACCGCACTCATAGCCCATCTTCACTTCAGACACATCGTTCTTGAAGCGCTTGAGCGTATCGAGCTTGCCGGTATGGATCACTTCACCCTCGCGCACCAACCGCACGTTCGAATCGCGCGTGATCGTGCCATCGGTGATGTAGCAACCAGCCACGGTGCCCACCTTCGAGATGCGGAACACGTCGCGCACCTCGGCCTTGCCCATGTAGACTTCCTTGTACACCGGATCGAGCAGGCCCGCCATGGCGAGCTTCATCTCGTCGACCACCTCGTAGATGATCGAGTGCGTACGAATGTCCACCTTCTCGCTCTCGGCCGTCTGCGTCGCGCTGCGGTCGGGTCGGACGTTAAAGCCGATGATGATCGCATTTGACGCCGAGGCAAGCAGCACGTCGGTTTCCGTAATCGCGCCAACGCCCGTATGCAGCACGCGGATGCGCACATTCTCGTTCGTCAGCTTCAGCAGCGTCTCGGCCAGCACTTCGGCTGAACCACCCACGTCCGCCTTCAGGATCAGGTTCAGATCCTTGATCTCGCCTTCCTTCAGCTGCTGGTGCAGCTGGTCGAGGCTGATGCGGGTGCGCGCCATCGCGAGATCGCGCGCCTTGGCTTCGCGGTACAGCACGATCTGCTTGGCCTTCGCCGTATCGGTCACAACCTGGAAGGTATCGCCGACATCCGGCAGTTCTTCAAGGCCGAGCACTTCGACCGGCGTCGCCGGTTCGGCTTCGCGCACCGCGTGACCGAGATCATCAAACAACGCGCGCACCTTGCCAAATACCGATCCGCAGATGAAGAAGTCGCCCACACGCAACGTACCGTTGCGCACCAGCACCGTCGCCACCGGGCCGCGGCCCTTGTCGAGCTTGGCTTCGAGCACGGTCGCCACAGCGGGACGCGTCGGATTGGCGCGCAGCTTGGCTTCGTTGACGTCGCTCATCAGCAGGATCATTTCAAGCAACAGGTCGATGTTCATGCGCTGCTTGGCCGACACGGGCACCATCACGGTGTCACCGCCCCAGTCTTCAGCCAGCAATCCCTTATCGTTCAGCTGCTGCTTGATGCGATCGATCTGCGCATCAGGCTTGTCAATCTTGTTGATCGCCACCAGGATCGGCACACCCGCGGCGCGGGCGTGGTCAATGGCTTCGATCGTCTGCGGCATCACGCCATCGTCGGCGGCCACGCAGAGTACAACGATATCGGTCACCTTGGCGCCGCGAGCACGCATGCGCGTAAACGCTTCGTGGCCTGGCGTATCGATGAAGACAATCTTGCGGTCGTTCTTGGTCACCGCATAGGCGCCAATGTGCTGCGTAATGCCACCAGCTTCACCGCTGGCCACATTCGCGCTGCGGATGGCGTCGAGCAGCGAGGTCTTACCATGGTCGACGTGGCCCATCACGGTCACCACCGGCGCGCGACGCACCAGCTCGCCCGTGTCTTCGGCCATTTCGATGTCCCAGATCGCTTCTTCTTCAAAGCTCATCTGGGTGGCGCTCGCGCCAAAGGCGCTCGCCACTTCTTCGGCGATCTTCACATCAAGCGGCTGGTTGATCGTGGCGAAGATCTTCTTCTCCACCAGCTTCTTGATGACAAGGTTCGTGCGCAGGCCCAGCTTCTCGCTGAGCTCCTTGACGGTAATGCCTTCGGAGATCGTGATCTCCTTGTTGGCGGCGAGTGAAACTTCTTCTTCCCGCTTGCGCTGGGCAAACAGGAGCTTGCCTTCCTGCTCGAGTTCCTTCTCGCGACGAATCTGTTCTTTGCTCTTGGTCGGCTTCTGCGCGTGGCGACGGCCCGGCTCGTTCGTCGGGATGACGGCGGCTTCCGGACGCAACGGCGTCGGTGAGGTGGGATGCTTGCCCGTGCGCATGCCCGGACGCTGGTATCCACCACCCGGCCCACCATAGCCCTGCGGCGAACCCGGACCACGCGACTGCGCGGCTCCCGGCATCGGACGCGGTGCTTGCGGACGGCCCGGCATCGCCGGACCCGGCGGACGCAACGGCGCCCCGGGGCGAGCGCCCATCGGCGGCTGTGCTTGCCGTGCCTGCGACTGCGCAATGCGCTCGGCGAGCTTCGGATCCGGTGGCACCACCGGCCGGCTCGTCTGCGGCTTGCCCTGTGCATTGCCTGGCGCGCCACCCTGTTGGGGCGGACGCGGCGGCTGCGGCGGACGCGGCATCGCCGGGGCTCCCGGCGTCACACCCGCGCGGTTACCCGCCAACGGCTGGTTCGCCTGCGGACGCGGCATCGGCATGCCCGGTGCTCCCGCGGAGGGAGCTCCACCCTGCGGTGCGGCCGGAGCCGTCCGCTGGGGCGTAATAATCTGACCCGGACGCGGTGCCAGCGGCACTCCCTGCTGCGGTCGTCCCGCCGGCGGAGCCGACGGACGCAACGGAGTACCAGGCGCAATCTGCGCGTTCGGTGGGACGTTTGGACGAGGGGCGGCCGGTGCACCCGGAGCCGTAGGCTGCGGACGCGGCGCACCCGGCGCCACTTGAATTGAAGGTGGAATCTGGGGTGAGGCCGGCGCACTCGGCGCGGCCGGGGCTGCAGGTGCAGCCGGTGCAGCCTGCGCGGCAGGGGCCGCCGGACCAGGCGCAATCAAAATCGAGGGCGGCACATTCGCCGGCGCGGGCGCACTCGGCGCGGCGGCGGCAGGGGCCGGTGCGGTCGGCGTTGTCGCCACCACAGGCGGTCGCAACGGCAGCGTCGGGCCTTTGCCCGAGCCAGCCAGCGGCGGCATCAGTGGTGCGCGCAACGGCGGGGCCAGCGGCTGCGGCTTCGGCGCCTCTGGCGCGGCCGCGGCGGCGGGAGCAGGATTCGCGGGTGCTGCTGCGGGAGCCACCGGCGCCGGCGCTACGGCGCCAGTCGTCTTCGGTGCCTCTTGCGGCACGGGAGCAGCCGCCTCCACCGGAGCTACCGGGGCGGCGACAGGTTCGGGTTTATTTGCTTCCGGTTCAGGCGTATTAACCACTTCCGGTTCGTGTGCGTCGTCAAAGCCAAGGTCATCCTGGGCATCGCGATGCCCACCCTTGCCCTGCAGTTTCTGCTTGATGATCTCCGCCACATCGGCTTCAATCGAGCTCGAGTGCGTCTTCTTTTCCGAAACTCCCAAATCAGGCAGCAGGTCCAGGATCGTCTTCGGCTTTACTTCCAGCTCCCTGGCCAGCTCGTTAATGCGAATCATATGTTGACGCTAGGTCGAATTCCTCTCCCTGGTTGTGTGCTTCCCTACTCTGTTGGTGATTGCCAAAAGTACGCGCGCGGCGAAGACTCCAAGGGACTCAGCAGAACCTTATTATCGTAGCAAAATCCTTGAAACTATTCCGGATCGCGTTCTTCGGTCGCCTCGGCCACCGCCGGAGCTTCCTCTGCTTCAACACTTTCCGCCACCGGCTCGACCACTTCGGCCGTCGCCGCTGCAGCCACTTCCGGCTGCGCTTCAAACTGGGAATAGAAGCCGTTAATCGCGTTATACAACGACTGAATCGACTCCTCGCCCACACCCGGCAACTGTTCCAGCTGCTCCGGCGTCAACGATCCCAACTTCTCCACCGTGCCCACATCAGCGCCAACCAACGAATCGATCAGCGACTCCGAAAGGCCATAGTCAATCAACACCGAGATCGGCGTACCAGTCGGCAGCAGGCCAGCCATCTGGCTTTCCACTTCCTGACGCTTCTCTTCTTCACTCTTGATATCGATCTTCCAGCCCAGCAACTTTGCAGCCAGACGGACGTTCTGCCCACGCTTGCCGATCGCCAGTGAAAGCTGCGTGTCATCCACGATCACTTCCATGTGCTTTTCCTCGGCGCTCAACACCGTCACCCGCGAGATCTTCGCCGGGCTCAGCGCATGCGTCGCAAACTCCACCGGGTTCTCGCTGAACTCGATAATGTCGATCTTCTCGCCGCGCAGCTCACGAATGATGCTCTGCACGCGCATACCCTTCATGCCAACGCAGGCGCCCACGCTGTCCACATCGCGGTCACGGCTCGAGACGGCAATCTTCGTCCGCTCACCAGCCTCACGCGCACAGCTCTTGATCACCACCGTGTTGTCGTAAATCTCGGGCACTTCCTGCTCAAACAGCCGCATCACCAGCTCACCAGCCGCCCGCGACACAATCACGCCCGCGTTCTTGCCAGTCTTCTCCACCGAACGGATCACCACACGAATGCGGTCACCCACGCTGAAGCTCTCGAGCTTGCTCTGCTCCTTGGCCGGCAGCCGGGCTTCGGTCTTGCCCAGGTCCACCACCAGATCACGCGTCTCAATGCGCTTCACCACACAATTCACCAGCTCGCCCACGCGGCCGGCAAATTCGCCAAATACGTTCTCGCGCTCCGCCTCGCGCACCTTCTGCAGAATCACCTGCTTGGCGATCTGCGCCGAGATGCGACCCAGCGCATCCATCGGCAACTCCTGCCGGATTTCATCGCCCAGTTGCGGATTCGGAATCTTGTTCTTGCGCGCTTCCTCAATCGTCCATTCGTTCGCCGGATCACTCACCGCCTCGACAATGCGGCGCACCGCGAACACCTGAATACCTTTTTTGGGGTCAACGTCAGCGGCCATCTCGCCGATGTTCTTAAACTGCTTCCGCGCCGCCAGAATGATCGCATCCTTCACCGCGTCAAAAATGATCTGCGCGTCGATGCCCTTCTCCTTGGCCAGCATTTCAATGGATTGATAAATTGAGCCCACTGTGTCTTATTCCCCTATCGAAAATATCCCGTTTACCACTCGTACTTGACGTTTGCCTTGTTTACTTTGTCGAGACCCACCGTCAACGTCTGCCCTTTGTCGAGCTCCAGCGTTAACTGATCTCCCTCAAATGCCACCAGTCGTCCCGTAAAACGACGGCTTTTCTCCACCGGCTCGGTCAACTCCACCTTCACCTTACTGCCCACAAAGCGGGCGTAGTCCTTGGGCCGGAGCAAGGGCCGGTCAACACCCGGCGAACTGACTTCCAGTGTGTAAGCGCCACCCGGAATCAACTCCCCGGCGTCGAGTGCATCTCCAACAAGGCGCGAGATTTTCTCGCAATCATCATGAGTTACGCCCTTCTCGCTGTCGATGAAAAGGCGAAAAACACGGTGCACGCCACCGCCCAGCAACTGCGCATCGACCAGCTCGAGGCCCTGTTCGACCACGATCTGCTCGACTGCATCTCTAAGTTGTTGAAAGACTTCGCTTCTCATCGCAATAAAAAAGTGGGCTTTCGCCCACTCACAGGTAAAAGAACTCTCAACCACAGTATACACCTACCGCCTCATTTTGAAAAATTCGACGAGAATCTCGGTGCATTCCGCCCCTAAAACGCCTTCTGTTACCTCTACGGAATGGTTCAGTACCGCCGAGTCCGCGATCGCAAACTTACTCCGTACCCCGCCAAACCGCAGGTCCCGCGCCCCAAACACCAGCCGCTTCACCCGCGCATTCACGAGCAACCCCGCGCACATCGGGCATGGCTCCAGCGTGCAATACAGCGTCGTCCCCTCCAGCCGGTAGCCCCCCAGCTTTCGCGCCGCCTCCCGGATCGCCAGCATCTCGGCATGCGCCGACGGGTCCGCCATCCGGATCGGCGCATTCGCCGCCTCGGCCAACACCTTCCCCTCCCGATCGAGAATCACCGCGCCCACGGGCACCTCGCCGCTGCGTTCGCCCTCGCGCGCCACCTCGATCGCCCGGCGCATCCAGAATTCGTCGACAGGCGTCAAATCAGCGCTCCCGCCAGCGGCCCCCGTTGCCCAAACGCCTCGCCATAGCGCACGCCAATCATCTCGCCATAGAGGCGCGCCTCACGGTCCATCTGCTCCAGCGCCACCGCCGCATCGGAAAACAGCGTCGTGTACGCACCCAGCGCCGCGCGCTTCTGCTCGTAATACGCCGTGATGTCTACGACAAACGCCGGCGCCACCGTCAGCGGCAGCCCCGCAAACACTACCCGCGACACCTTGTGCGCCTCGAGGTAGTTGTCCAGCCGGTTCAACCCCGCCAGATATGCCGCGTTTTCCACGAGCAGGCTCGCTGCCACCGAGTCCGGATGCCGGTGCTCGGCATGGATCGCCACCACCGTCTGCGGCCGCAACCGCTTGATCTCGCCCGTCACCGTCATCCGCGACATGATCGTGTCTTCCATGCGCGCATCGGGCATGCCCATCTGCCCGCGCCAGGTCACACCCAGAATCTTTGCCGCCTCATCCGCCTCATCGAGCTTGATGTCCTTGCGGCCCATCGACCCGGCTTCGCCGGCCGTCAGGTCGAGAATCGCCACCCGTTTGCCGGCAGCCGTCAGCGCCGCGATCGCGCCGCCACAGTAGAATTCGGCGTCGCCCGGGTGCGCGAGCATTACCGCCACGTCCACCTCCGGCAGATTGTCCAGGTAGTGGCTGGGCATGCGTGAAGTTACCATCGATACTCCTGTCTGATGCGCCACCGCGGGCGCTGGGGAATGAGTCGAATCCAAAGCATACCGGCCACAAATCCGCCGATATGCGCAAACCATGCAGTGCCGCCCTGCTCCGGGCCCACCATCGCCAACTGCCCAAAGCCGCTCAGCAACTGCACCAGAAACCAGTATCCAATCATCAGCACCGCCGGCACCTCGATCGTCGTAAACAGGATCAGGAAAAACACCAGCGTATGCACCCGCGATCGCGGAAACCGCACCAGATACGCCCCCATTACACCCGATATCGCCCCGCTCGCCCCGATCGCCGGCATCATCGACCCCGGGTTGAACACCAGATGCGTCAGCCCTGCCAATACCCCACACCCCAGATAAAACAGCACAAACCGCTCGTGCCCCAGAATGTCTTCAATGTTGTCGCCAAAGATCCACAGAAACCAGACATTCCCCAGCACATGCATCCACCCGCCATGCAAAAACATGGATGTGAACAGTGTTAACGGCTCAAAGTCCCCCGGCACCGTCCCCCACACCCGCAACAGATGATGCAGCGAATAATCATCGAGCGACAACTCATACAAAAAGACGAGCAGATTCACCGCAATCAGCCCCAGCGTCACCACTGGCGTCGACTGTGTCGGCTCGGAATCCCGTAAAGGGAGCACGGGGAGTTAGATCCTCCTCAGGACCTCGTCCATCACACGCCGGTCGGCCCGCGCCATCAGCGCCTGCGCCTTCTCGAGTGTGGAGATACCGCCTCGCGCGCCAATCGCCGTGCAATTCAGCGCGGCCATCGCGTTTGAGAAGTCCATTGTCTGTTGGATGTCCCAACCAGCCAGAACGCCGTAGCAAAATGCGCCATGAAACACATCGCCCGCCCCGGTCGTATCCACGCAGTTCACCACATAGGCCGGGCTGTAGTGATACTTGCCGTCCATGCGCGCCAGCGCCCCGTGGGCGCCCAGCGTCATCGCCGCGCACTTGATGCCGTATTCTTCCTGGATCAGCTCAAGCGCCTTCAGCGGGTCCGACTGGTGTGTCCACTGGATCGGGAATTCGCTCGAGGCAATCAGATAATCGACATGCGGCAGCACGCGCTCAAATCCCTTGTAGATCGTGTCCACGTCGACGGTCACAATAATGCCGTTCTCGTGCGCAATGCGGGCGGCCTTTTCCATCGCCGGCGTGTCGTGCCCGTCGATATGCAGCAGGCGCGCGCACGTGATCATCTCCGGCGTGATCTCGTTCGGGTCCAGCCGCAAACAATCCGGCCGCTGCCAGAACACCGTGCGCTCCCCCGTCGACTGGTCAATGATGATGTACGCGCTCTGGTTCGGACACCCCTTGCGCAGCTGCACATGATCGAGGTTGATGCCCGATCCAAGCAGGCTTTCCATCTGCACCCGTCCGCGCTCATCGTCACCGATCGTGCCAATGTACTTTGTCCGCAGCCCCAGGTTCGCGGTCGCCACCATGGCGCTCGCCACCTGCCCACCCGGGCTCAGAATTTCGCGACTGAAAGGGCCTTTACCAGCGTAGGAAGGAAAGTGAGGAACGATGATCAGGGTGTCGGTGGCGTTCAGTCCAATGCCAACGACGTCAAACTCGGACATTTCTCCAGAGTACAGTGCCTACTTCTGCGCAGGCATCCGATAAACGTAAATTTTATGTCCGCGGCGGAAGGCGTCCACCTTTTCTTCGGCCACCGGCTTCCAGCCCTCAATCTCGTAATCGTGTGAAATCACACGGGTTCCCGGCTTCAGGCTCTTCTCAAGCTTCGGTCGCAGCGTGTTGTTGCTGTCGCGCATCAGATAGAGAATTACGACGTCAGCATCGCCCAGATCGGCGTCAAACACATCCCCGTGCACCACCGTCGCCTTGTCGGCGAGGCCGAGCCGCTTGATCTCTTCCTGGCTCGAGCGCACCAGTCGCGACGACAATTCGATGCCCACCGCCTTGGCGTCATACTTCTGCGCTGCCGCAATCACCACCCGCCCGTCACCACTGCCCAGGTCGTACACCTTTTCGCCCGGCTTGATCTTGGCCAGCTCCAGCATCCGTTCCACAATCTGGTGCGGACTCGGCACATACGGCGCCAGTTGATTGGGATGAAAGTCCGGCTTCTGCGCGGCCAGCACCGCTGCCGAAAGTGCAATCGTCATCAACATCCGCTTCATGGTCTCGATCATTGTGCCACTGCCACTCCTGCCCGACGGCTATTCCGGTTCTTCCCAATCTTCTGCACCATCTCGCTTACGGCAAACCACAGATCGCGCGGCCGCGAGATCGTATACTCGACCCCCCGAAAATGCTTCACGGCATGGCCGATCGAATCCCGCCACGGAATCTGCTGCGGATACAGGTTGTAGTTCAGGTAGAACACCGGATACTCTACACTTCCCACACTCTTCAGCGCTTCCTGCGGCACATTCTGATCGAGCAACACCTTCGGCCCGGCGAAAATCAGGGCATCCGGAGGATCGGCTGCCGCTACTTCTTTCTGCAGCAGCTCGCTCAGAAACTCGGTCTCCGAGTTCTTCACCGACAGCTTCTTCAGGTCCACCGTCCCCAACTTCAACTCGCGCAACGCCTCACCGATCTTCGGAAAGTCGATGCGATCTACGTTGTCCTGGCGGTGCAATACCTTCTGATCCTGCATGTTGAACGCGACAATCGAGAATTTTCCGATCCGCGGGTCGCGGCTGATAGTGCGGAGAATGCTCACTAGTGCCGACGTGTCAACAGGCTGCAAGGTTGCCGACCTCAAGCGTTGCGGGGCAAAATTCACCAGCACCTTCACGTTGATCGGCCCCTCGGCCGCCTCGCGCGCCACCGGCGGCTCATCGTGAAACTGCTCGGGCACAGTCGGCTCCACCGTGTCCGGCTGATGCATCAATTCGATTTGTTTGTCTTTGGTCGGCAGCGAGGCTTCCACTTTCCAGCTCGTCGCGCACACCCGTTCGGCGCGATCCCGCATCAGCCACTCCACCGTGTATTTTCCTTCCCCAAGGTCAAACCCGCCCTGCAGCATCGCCTCACCCTTGGCGTCTTCCTCCACCTCGGGTACTTTCACGCGCTGGATAAAGTAGCGGTCCCCTTCCGGCTTGCCTTCCGGCCTTACCCTGAAGACGATCGTCAGCAGGTTCTCCGTCCCCGCCAGTTCTTTGAGCGGCACCGAGACTTCAAATCCCGAATGGAACTTGAGGTCAAACCCCAACACCGCCTTCGTGTCTTCCACTTTGCAGGGAAGATCCTGTCTCGCTTCTCCAGCTTCGAGCACAGAAATATCAGACCCGTTCAAGCGCGGGGATTTCCCTCCACCCAGAAAGCTCTGGGCGCCGAGTGAGATGGGTAACAGCATGCACCCGCAGATGCCTGCAAAAAAAGCGTTCGAGCGTGCCAACTGCATCGAACTACTCCCCTATTGATTTTCGAAGTGCCGGGCGCCCCTGCCTTGGGAGCACCCTGATTTCTTAACGATGTATTCTACTCATTCCAGACTTCAAAATTAAGCCTCGAACTTCCTTTTCCCATCGGTTTTTTTTAGCGGATCAATAGGCCCCGGCCATGATAGCCTCATCGAATATGAAACTTCTCATGTTCGAGCGCGCCGGCGGACCACCGGAAGCGGGCGTTCTGGCAAGCGGCGACAAGGAAATCATTCCGCTGGCCGGCGCTGGATTTTCCTGCATTTATTCAATCATTCAGGGCGGCGCCGCCGCTCTCGACAAGGTCAAGGGCTTTGCCGCCACGGCTTCGGCCCGCGTGGCCCTCGATACGGTGCGCATCCTCGCCCCCATCCACCGGCCGCCCAAGTTCATCTGCATCGGCCTCAACTACCGCGACCACGCCATTGAGTCCGGCATGGCCATCCCCGAAATCCCCACGGTCTTCAACAAATTCCCCAGCGCCGTCATCGGCCCCGGCGACAAGATCGTCCTCCCCAAGATGAGCGAAACGCCCGACTACGAAGCCGAATTCGCCTTCGTCATCGGCAAGACCGGCAAGCACATCAAGGGTGAAAACTGGCGCGACTATATTTTCGGCTACACCAACGTCAACGACGTCAGCGCCCGCGACATCCAGCTCAAGGGCACCACCCAGTGGCTCATGGGCAAGACCTTCGACACCTTCGCCCCCATGGGCCCCTACCTCGTCACCGCCGACGAGATCGCCGATCCCCACAACCTCAACGTCAAGCTCACCCTCAACGGCGAAGTCATGCAGAACAGCTCCACCAAAGAGCTGATCTTCAACATCCCGCAGTTGCTCGAATATCTGTCTTCGGTCTTCACCCTCGAGCCCGGCGACGTCGTCTCCACCGGCACGCCTCCCGGCGTCGGTTTTGCCCGTAAGCCCCAGGTCCTGCTCAAGCCCGGCGATCATTGCATCGTCGAAGTCGAGGGCCTCGGTCAGCTCCACAACCCCGTCGTCGGCGAATAACCACTCGCCCTAGCAACGAATCAAATCGGCCCCCCGCTCGGCAACCATGAGTGTGGGGGCCGTTGTATTTCCCGAAGGAATCAGCGGCATCACACTCGCATCGATCACCCGCAGGTTCCGGATGTGGTGCACGCGCAGATCACTATCCACCACGGCCATCCGGTCGCTCCCCATCCGGCACGTCCCACAGGCATGCCACATCACGTCATACTCGGGCTTCACCGATTCAAGCCGCCCCATCTTTTCCCCCACCTGCTTGGCCTTCTCAATGCCGCGGTTCAGCGTCAGCCGGTCTTCCGGCTCCTCAAGCACGTTCAGATGCAGAATCGGGTTGTCCGTCGGGTCGGCCGAGCGCAGCCGCAAGTACCCCCGGCTGAACGGCCGCAACAACACGCTCCAGATCGTAAACCCGTTCCCCACCGATCGCCGCGGCACAAAGTTCAACTGCAAGTCCGGCGCCGGGGCGAGCTCAAAGCTGCGAAACGTCAGTTGCCCCTCCACCACCGGCGAGGCCAGCGGCCCCGTCTTGTTCACCATGTAGCGAAACTGGTCCGCCAGCCCCGGATTCCGCTCCAGTTGCGGCGGCGCATCCACGGCAAACTCCAGCCCCGCCCGCACATGGTCCTGCAGGTTCTCCCCCACGCCCGGCAAATCGAGCGATACCGGAATCCCCATATTCTCCAGATGCGCCGCCGGGCCCACCCCGCTGCGCATCAGAATCATCGGCGAATGGATCGCCCCCGCACACAGCACCACCTCGCGATTCGCCCGCAACACCTCGATCCGCCCGTCGCGCATCACTTCCACCCCGCGCGCATAGCCGTCTTCAAAGATCACGCGCACCACCGTTGCATTGCCCACCACCGTCAGGTTCGGGTGCTCGGCCATGGCTTTCTTGAGAAAGATATCGGCGGCCGTCAGCTTCACGCCATTGCGGTGCATCACCTCCACCGCCCGTGCGCCTTCTTCGCCCGCCACCTCCAGAAACCGCCGCGTCAGCGGATGCGGATTGCGCAGCGCCTCCCGCGGCACGCCCGATTTCAGGCTCTTCTCAAAGTAATCGGCCACGTAGTCCCAGCCCCAACCCGCATTGCCAAGCTCGCGCCAGGCGTCGTAGTCAAAGCGGTCCCCGCGCGAGTAGATCCCGGCATAAAGCGCCGTCGATCCCCCCAGCACTTTGCCGCGCGGATAGGCGAGCCGCTTGCGCTCAAGATAAGGCTCTTCTTCGGTCGTATGATTCCAGTCCTGCGCGCCGCCGAGCAGCGTACGCCAGAGCAGGGGAGTGCGGGTTTCAGGGGAGGGTTCAAGCGGGCCGGCTTCGAGCAGAAGCACGTTCAACTGTCGGAGTTCGCTGAGTCGGGCGGCCACCACGCTACCTGCCGCGCCGCCGCCCACCACGATGTAATCGGTAACCAACCCTTAGCTTACGCCGATCCAGATCTGGATGTCATGAAACCAGATAAACGCCTTTCCCAGCGGGTGTTCATTGCGCACACGCTCCCAGTCCTCGGTGTTCAGCACGGCAAACCACGTCGCCTCCGGGTGCCCTTTGAGCGGCCCCGCGGCGATCACCCCATCAAGCGGCGCCTCCGGTTTGCGCGGCAGCAGCACGGCCACCCGCCGCGCCATCTTGTTCTGGAATCCGGGCTGTTTCTCGGCCTCGCGATACCCTTTCCCGATCCCCGCCGGCCCCTGCCACGTGCTGCAGGCGAGTTTCAGGTCCCCGGCGATCACCTTCGGGTCTTGCGCCGCCAGCCGTTCGGCCTCGGCGGCTGAGGTCGCAAACAAAAAGATGCCCCGCGCCTTCGCCAGATTCCCCACCGGCCCGGCCCCCTCAAGCGCCCCGGCCTTGTACATCGCCTGGATATGGGCCATATGCTGCGCCTGCAAATCGGTGGCCCGCGACTTTTCAATCATGCCGCTCTGCGGCCCATCCACCAGAAAACAAAGCTGATATTCGGCCGCGCAGGCGGCAAGGGGCAGCAGAATGAGCGAAACAAGGCGCATGGGCTCCATTTTGCACCCCAAGCTGTTATACTGCAATGAGTATCTACCAACCACCTCGTCGGGGCGTGGCTCAGCCTGGTAGAGCGCCTGGTTCGGGACCAGGAGGCCGGAGGTTCGAATCCTCTCGCCCCGACCATTCCTCCCTCTAGTTCATTTATCACTAATCCTCAGCAGGACGATCCTCTGTCCCTGCGTGTTGCATATTTGCTATAGATATGAAATTCTAATGGTGAATTGCAACAAGCGGCAAATTCTCGCATCATCGCTCTGGCGCGCCAGCTCGGCGTGCTACGGCCGCGTGACGTCGAAGCAGCCGGGGTCCCACGAGAGTATTTGCTCCGCCTGATGCGCAACGGTGTTCTCGAACGATCTGGCCGCGGGCTCTATCGGCTTCCCGATGCGCCTGTCACCGAGCACCACTCATTCGCGAACGTGGGCAAGCGCCTACCCAACGCCACCATCTGTCTGCTCTCCGCACTCGTCTTCCACGAGCTCACCACCCAGAATCCCTCCGAGGTCTGGGTCGCCCTGCCTCCCGGCACGCACACCCCTGTGGATAGCGGGCAGCGTCTGCGAGTGGTCCGCTTCAGTGATTCCGCCCTTGTCTCGGGTCGTGAGCAGCATGTTATCGAAGGCGTCCCGGTAGCGATCTACTCCGCCGCCAAAACTGTCGCGGACTGCTTCAAGTTCCGCAACAAGATCGGCCTTGATGTGGCGCTCGAAGCTCTGCGCGAATCCGTGCGCACGCGCAAGGCCACCATTCGCGAAATCCACCATTTCGCCACCATCTGCCGCGTGGCCCGCGTCATGCAGCCTTACCTGGAGTCGCTGCAATGAGCACGGCCGCTTCTGTAAGGGCTCGCCTGCTCAACCTGAGTAAGCAGACAGGTGATGACTTTCAGTCAATCCTCACCCGCTACGCCATCGAAAGATTCCTTTACCGACTTGGGATCAGTGATCAGGCGGATCAGTTCATCCTGAAGGGCGCTATGCTCTTTGTTGCCTGGCAAGGCAATCTGCACCGCCCCACGAAAGATCTTGACCTGCTCGGCTTTGGTAACCCTCTGCCCTCCGCGGTGTCGCCGCGCATCAAGTCAATCCTGAGCGTCACCACCGATGACGGCATAGTCTTCGACGGTGAGTCCATTGAGGTGGATAAGATTCGTGAAGAT
>CAZBTA010000004.1:0-55949 GCA_964494515.1 uncultured Bryobacter sp. | reverse complement strand
AATTTCTGACTCTGTTCGAGAACCTGAAGAGCCCGCATCCAGAGCACCTTTCGTTTCGTTGTTCCAGCCCGTCCCTCGATGCCACAACGTGCTGCGCCCTGAGCAGCGAAAACCGGCTACAACTGGATCCAGTCCCCACTGGTTTCTCAAAGTGCCGCCAACCCGCCAGATTGAAATGGTGGGCCCTGCTGGATTCGAACCAGCAACCAACGGATTATGAGTCCGCTGCACTAACCGTTGTGCTAAGGGCCCTTCCCCCTCATCCTAGCAAAGCTCGCTAATGCGGCCGCTCGGCCTGCGCCTTGAATGGCGTCGTGATCTTGCCGATCCCTTCGATCTCAATCGTCACCACATCGCCGGGCTTCAAGAACTCCTGCCGCTCCATCCCCGTGCCGCTCGGCGTTCCCGTCGCGATCACGTCGCCCGGGTACAACGTCAGAATCGAGCTCAGGTACGTCAGGATGTGATGCTCCTTCCACAGCAGCTCTGCCGTAGAGCCGTCCTGCTTGGTCACCCCGTTCACCTTCGTC
Source organism: uncultured Bryobacter sp. (assembly GCA_964494515.1). Classification (GTDB taxonomy): domain Bacteria; phylum Acidobacteriota; class Terriglobia; order Bryobacterales; family Bryobacteraceae; genus Bryobacter. Next base: position 55,419 of record CAZBTA010000004.1, on the reverse strand, counting down.
AGGATCTTCAGCTTGTAGGCATTCGGCAAAAACTCACGCGGCACAATCACCGGCCCGAATGGCGCGCCGCGATCGGTGCTCTTGCCCTCAAACCAGTTCATGCCCGGAAACATGTTCTGCTCGCGACGCCTGCCGCCCCGGTCACTCAGATCAAACAGAATGCTGTAGCCAAACACCGCCTCATGCGCGTTCTGCCGCGTCAACTGATAACTCGGCTTGCCAATCACGATCGCCATCTCGGCTTCCCAGTCAATCCGATCGCGACCCGGCGGAATGTAGTACGCCTCACCCGGATCAATGATGCACGAGCGCGCGCTCTTGGCGAAGAACACGGGCGCATCGCGGTCCGGATCGATCAGCGCCGCCGCCGCGGCGTTGAATCCCCCACCGCCACCCCCCGGTGGCCGGCCGAACCCTTGCGGCTGCGCCGGGCGAGTGGTCGCCCCCATGCCCTCGGCATGTGCCCGGTAATTGGCGGCCGCCGCCAGCAGATTGTAGGGATACTTGATCGGCGCGAGAAACTTCACCCCCGCCGGCTCATGAACAAACGCGAGCTTCTTCACCTCACGCCCGCTCAGATAATTCGCGATCTGATACAGCCGCTTGTTCACCGCCGGATACTGCTCGATCAGCGCCCGCATCTCGCCCGGAATCACCACCGGCTTCAGCTTGGCCTGCTTCTGCACCCAGCTCGCCGCCGCGGCAATCTCCACCACCCGCGCATCGCCGTCCATCACCATGGCGAGCACCGGGGCGCGCCCCGCAACGGATATCGTCGCGAGCTTGAACGGCTTGTCCGGCGCCTCAGAAAGCGTCGCGGCAAGCACAACGGGCAATGCCCAAAGTGTGATCATCGGGCTCTAGTAGAAGAGATACTTGCGCCACTGCTCATCGCTGCGCGCGAGCAACCGCATGAGGTGCCGCGACGTATGCAGGCTGAAGGGCTTGGGCGGCTTGAGCAGCCGGAAGTTTGCCTCCTCGGGCGTGCGGTTGCCCTTGCGGTTGTTGCAAGGGTGGCAGCAGGCCACAAGGTTCTCCCAACTGGTCGCGCCACCGCGCGAGCGCGGCATCACATGATCGAGCGTCAGCTCGCCGGCCGGCATCACCTTCTGGCAATACTGGCACGTGTATTTGTCGCGCATCAGGATGTTCTTGCGCGACAACGAGCGCGTCTGGTGCGGAATCCGGCGGTAGTCGTGCAGGCGGATCACGCTGGGCAGACGCAGTTCACGACGCGAGGAATGGATCTGCCCCTGGCCCACCTCTTCGGCGCTCGCCACGCCTTTGAGAATCAGCACCAGGGCGCGCCGCGCCGCACAAACATTGATGGGCTCGAAGCTGGCGTTGAGCACCAGTACGGGCTTGTGGAGACGATCAACCGGTGGTCGATCGTTCATGCGTTCGATCATCAGGGCTCCTTAGACAAACTGCGATAAAGCGATTGCAGCCTCCGGTCCCGCGCCGATCCGACGATCCGCGCGAGCCAGAGCCAAAATGGCCACAGACGACGCTCCAGCCTTCTTCAAGACTTGAGCGCAGGCATTCGCCGACGCACCCGTGGTGAGCACGTCGTCAATCAGCAAAATCCGCTTGCCGGCAACCTGGCTGGCGTTCGGAACTTCAAAAGCGTCCTTCACGTTGTCCCGCCGTTGTTTCCCGGTCAGGCCCGCCTGCTTCTGCGTGTAGCGGGTACGCACCACGAGCTGCTCAACGGGCAACATCGTGTAATCCTTCAGCTCGTCAGCCAAAAGCTCGGCCTGGTTGAAGCCGCGCTCGAGATAGCGCTTCTTGTGGATCGGCATCGGCACCATGCAATGAAACTCGAGCTCGCGCGGAAAGCCACTGCGCAGAAACTTGCCCAGTGGTTTGGCGAGCGGCGCCATCGGTTCGTACTTGAAGAAGTGAATCAGCTCACGCAGCCGCCCCTCGTAGCACCCGACGCAATACATCGCATCAAAGTGCGTCGCGCCCGCGCGGCAGAGCCGGCAGCGGCCTGAGGCATCAAGACTGGCTTCGGAATTAAACGGCGCGTGGCATTGCACGCAGAAGGCTTCAGCAGAGAGGGGTTGGGGAGGAGCGAGACAAGCCTCGCATATGGGGCAGGGAGGGAATCCAGTCAGGCGGGTGCGACAAATGCGGCAATCGTCAGGATACGTAAGCGCAAGAACACCCGCGACAGCTTGTGTGGCAAGGGCCTTAGCCGCCGTAAGTCCACCTCGTGGCGCCGCGAGCTGCGGCTTCCGCCGAGGCCTGATCGCATCTATGAGGTCGCGAAAGAGAGTCCTCGCGAAGATGCACCTCCTGGAAGCTATGATTGTATCTCAAGATGCTTCCCGAGCAACAGGCCGAACAACGCCGGCGTCTCGAAACCATCGGACGCATGGCGGGCATCGTCGTGCATGATTTCAACAATCTGCTGATGGTGATGGACGGCTATGCCCGCATGGTGCTCGAAGATCCGGCCATCAGCCCGGCCACGCGCGACAGCATTCTCGAGATTCTCAAGGCGAGTGGCCGCGCCAGCGAACTCACCCGCCAACTGCTGCAGTTCTCGCGCAACCAGCGCATCGATACCGAGCGGCTGCAGTTGCATCGCGTCATCGAGGATCTGCGCCCGATGCTTGAACGAGTGCTCGGCGAGACGATCACCCTCGAGCTCGACCTGCGGGCAAACGAACCCAATCTCGAGGCCAACCGCAGCCAGCTCGAGCAGGTGCTGCTCAATCTGGTCGTGAACGCCCGCGACGCCATCGAGGCGCAGGGTCGGGTCACCATCCGCACCACCAGCACCGACGAGCACTGTCGCCTCGAGGTCGAAGACACCGGCTCCGGCATCCCCGCCGAGCTCGAAGGCCGCATCTTTGAGCCATTCTTCACCACCAAACCCACCGACAAAGGCACCGGCCTCGGCCTTGCCATGGTGGCTGAGGCGGTCGAGAAGTGGGGCGCCCGCATCGAAGTCGCCTCCCAGCCCGGCCAGGGCACCCGCATGTCGATCCTGATCCCCCAGGCCCAGCCCAAACTTGGCGGAAAAGTACTGGTAGTTGAGGACGAACCAGCCGTCCGGGCGCTCATCCTCCGGGCACTCCGCCAGAGTGGTTACGAGGTGTGGGAGGCTGACAACACCTCCACGGCCCTCGAACTGGCAAAAAGCCTCGATTCGCTCGATCTGCTCATCAGCGACCTTGAAATTCCCGGCGGAACAGGCCAAGATATTGCTGTCAGGGCTCGCGAGCGGCATCCGCGACTCAAGACACTGTTGATTTCCGGCTACGCTCATTCACAGCCACAACCGGGTCAAATGTTTTTGCAGAAGCCCTTTTCGACAAAAACACTAGTACTAGCAGTACACGATCTACTAAACTTGTCTTAGGTTTTCTGATTTTGCATTAAAGGCGAAGCGATTTGAAGTCGATTCGTTTGATGAGAGAAATCCAGTGCAAGAACCGCTTTTCAACAAAGACGCCGCTCTGGCTCGCGTAGGGGACGATGAGGAACTCCTGGCCGAGTTGGTCAAGATCTTCCTCGACGACTACCCCAACAGCTTGCGCGCCATCGAAAGCGCCGTTCAGTCGCAGGATCCGCCCAAGCTGGAGCGCGCCGCGCACACGCTGAAGGGCGCGGTGGCCAACTTTGGCGCCGAAGCTGTGGTGAACGAAGCGTTTCGCCTCGAATGCCTCGGTCGCTCGGGCGATCTTTCCACCGCCAGCGAAAGTCTCTCGCGCCTGCACAACGTCATCCGCAAGCTCGAAGACGAGTTGCGGCCCCTTGCCCACCAGTTTTAATCCGCCTGCCTCTCCGGTGAATCATCCGTTTGATTTGCGAGGCTTTTGTTAGACTGGAGATTCACCCCTTATGGAAGAAAACTTGCCCCGGGAGATCGTGTGTGCACACAGCCCTGACTCCGATGACGCCTACATGTTTTACGCCCTGGCGACTCGGAAGCTGCGTAGCCCTCTCGTCAATTTTGTTCACCAACTTTCTGATATCCAACTGCTGAACGAAAAGGCAAAAGTCGGCGAGTATGACCTCACGGCCATCTCCTACCACGCCTACCCCTACGTGGCCGACAAATACCAGCTCATGGCCTCTGGCTCGAGCATTGGCGACGGCTATGGCCCGATGATCATCGCCACCACGCCCATCGCCCCTGAAGAACTCAAAGGCAAGCGCATCGCCATCCCTGGCAAGATGACCACGGCCTACCTGTCGATGAAGATCTTCCAGCCCGATTTTGAGGAAGTCATCGTTCCGTTCGACAAGATTCCGGATGCGGTGAAGGAAGGCTCGGTCGACGCCGGCCTCGTGATTCACGAAGCTCAGCTCACCTATGGCAAGGGCGGTTTCCACAAGATCATCGACCTCGGCGCCTGGTGGAAGAAAGCCTACGATCTGCCGCTGCCGCTTGGCGCCAACGCGATCCTGCGCTCGCTGCCCGAGGACATCAAGAAGGAATGCTGCCGCATGATGCGGGAGAGCATTGAATACGCCATCAACAACCAGGAAGAAGCCCTTGTCTACGCCATGCAGTTTGCGCGCGACATGGAACAACCCCTGGCCGAAAAGTTCGTTGGCATGTACGTGAATCACTACACGGTGGACTGCGGCGACGTGATCCCGCGGGCGGCCCAGAAGCTGCTCGACATGGGACATGAGCTAGGATTAATTCCAAACCGTGTTGAATTGGAATTCATTCGCTAAACACCTGGTGGCCGCGGCCATCGCAGTTACCATCGCCGCTGGTCAGGACAGCACCTCCAAAGGAAAGATCAAGCTTCTCGAAGGCCTTGCCAAGCAGGGCCGGAACGCTGTGCCCGGCATTGTCGCCTACCAGCGCGATACTGACCCGGCCGTGCGTTTCGCCGCCGCTGAAGCCTTGATTGATGCCGGTGGTATCGAGGCGGCCGACGCGCTGCGCGTCAGCTGCACCGATGGCGCCGCCGAAGTGCAACGCATTGCCGTCGCGGGCATCGTCAATTTCTACAAGCCCGGCTACGTCAAGAAGGGCATTCGCGCACGCCTGAACGCAGTGGGCGACAAGATCACCCGCAACACTACCGAGCCGCTCGTTGACCCCTGGGTGCAAGTGCGCGCCGAAGACATCGCCGCCGTGCGTGGCGTGCTGCTCAACGGCACCAATCGCGACGCCAAGCTGCAGGCCGCTCAAGCCCTCGCCACGCTGCGCGCCAAGGCCGCCCTGCCCGACCTCTACCCCTTGCTCAAATCCAAGGATGACGGCATGATGCTGGCCGCGCTGCGTGCCATTGAGGTGGCCGGTGACAAGACCGCCGCCTCTGAGACGATCTTCCTGCTCCGCGACCTCAATGACAAGATCCAGGCCCGCGCCATTGCGATTAATGGCGTTTTCCGCAACGAAGCCGCGCTGCCCGATCTTGCTGAAGTGTTCTCCCGTGGGCGTTCCGTATCGAGCCGTGCGGCGGCCCTTGAGGCGATCGCCATGATCGGCTCGGCGGAGAGCAAAGGCCTGTTCGAGCAGAACCTCGACAACCGCGAGGACAAGCTACGTGGGTTTGCCGCCGAAGGCCTTGGCCGCATCAACAGCAGCGAATCCGCCGCGAAAATCGAAGGCCTCTACAAGACCGAAGGCAGCCCTCGCGCCCGCTTGGGCCAGGCCTTTGCGCTCGTCAAACTGGGCAATCGCGACAAGGGCGACTTTGCCCCGCTCACCTACCTGTTCAACAGCATGAACTCTGCCGCCTGGCACGAGTATGCCGAAGTGTACCTGGCTGAGCTCAGCCGTATCGATGATGTGCGGGCGCTGTTGCGGGAGAAGGTGCCGACGGCAAACCGGGCCGAGAAGATTGGCTTGGCGCGCATTCTGGCGGTGGAAGGCAAGGCGGAAGATAAAGCCATCGTTGACGCGCTCGCCAACGATCGTGACTCACAAGTAGCCGAAGAAGGAATAAAGGCAGCCAAAGCGCTGGGCGCCCGGCTGCCTTAAATTTCCTGGTTTGTAGAAAAGCGAGTTTACTTCGCCTTCTTCTGTTTCTGCTGACCGACGCGGACCTTGAACTGACGAGCCTGGGCTTCAGCGTGAGCTTTCCAGTCGAAACGCTTGGCAGCGTCAGACAGATAAGCGGTTACGTCGGCATCCTTGGGGAGAACCGCCATGATGGTGGCACTCTGCGTGCCATCTTCCTTGACGATCCGATAGCGCTTTACGTTCGGGATTGCCATAACCCTTTTATTGTAGCAAGTTCCGCAGCGCAAGCTCCAGCCCCGGATAGCGGAAGCTGAAACCCGCCTCGGCCAGCGCTTGGGGCAAAACCCGCTGGCTCGCCAGCAGCACCGTGCTCATCTCGCCAAAGATCAACTTGAGAGCAAACTCCGGCACCGGCAGGAACGCCGGCCGCCGCAACACCTTGCCCAGCACGGCCGTGAATTCGGCGTTGGTCACCGGCTCCGGCGCCGTCAGATTCACCGGGCCCGCGGGCTGATTCTCGCCCAGCAGCGCGATCACGGCCGCGGTCCAATCCTCAAGATGGATCCAGCTCATCCACTGCTCGCCGCTGCCCAACTTGCCGCCGACGCCAAACTTGAAGGCCGGCAACATGCTCGCCAGCGCGCCGCCATTGGGCCCCAGCACCACCCCCGTGCGCAACGTCGTTACCCGCATCCCCAGTGGCCGGGCCAGGTTCGCTTCGCGCTCCCATTCCACACTCAGATCCGCCAAAAAACCCTCGCCCACCGGCGAGCTTTCGGTTAACTTCTCAGCCGCGCGATCCCCATAGATGCCGATCGCCGAAGCACTCAGAAAAATGGCCGGCCGCCGCGCCTGTGTCGACATCGCGTGCACCAGCGACTGCGTGGATTCAATGCGGCTCGAGCGCAGCAGCGCCTTGTAGCTGGGCGTCCAGCGATGATTGATCGTCGCCCCGGCGAGATGGATTACCGCGTCCACATCCTCAAGCGCCGCCACCGGTGGACCCACACGCGGTGGATTCCATAGAAAGGTACGCACGCCCGCCGGCAGGTTTGTCACCGGCTCACGCGTGAGCAGATGGATCTCGTGATTGGCCTCCGCGAGGCGGCCCATCAGGTGCCGGCCCAAAAATCCGGTGGCTCCACTCAGCGCGATTCGCATCAGGCGTATTGTAAGGCAAACGGATCTTTGCCCGTTGACTGGATGTAGGCGATCTCGCGCAAGTAGCTGGCCGAATCGGTCTTGCGCTTCATGCCGTCGTAGGACATATAGCGGATCTGGCCAAAGATGGGCCGCTCCACCCACGGGCGATCATGCAGGCCAAAGCACCACAGAATGCCGGTATAGGTATTCGGGTCGCGGCCATCAAGCGCGTACTTGTCATGCAGGTAGATCATCGTCTCGAGTGCATCCTGACAGGTCGGCGACCATTCGATGATCTTCTTGCCCCAGTACATGCGATAGTAGCCGTGCATCTTGCCGCGATAAAGCAGCTCGCGCTGCGTGGCGTTCCAGATGTCGTCGTGCGTCTCGGCATGCTCAAACTGATCCCGCCGATAAACCGGCTTGCGCTCGTCGCGCGCATGCTCGAGCAGAGTCTTGCGCGCCCAGTCAGGCAACACCGAAAGGCACTCCACCTGCTTGCCGGCGTAGCGCGCGAAGTTGAACGCAAGCTCGCGGCGTACGATCATCTCTTCGAGAAACTCCTCGCTCGACAGATTGTGCTCAAGGCCATAAGCCTGCACCGCCAGCGCGACATCAACCGCGCCGATGTTGCCAAAGTGCAGATAAGGGCTGAGGTTTGAGGTGGCATGCGCCGCCGGGTGATTCCGCTCGGCGCCATACCGCTTGAGATTTTTGGTGAGGAAGAACTTCAGGCGCTTCTCGGCCTCGAGCGCCCCGCCACGGAACGTCGTCGAAGGCGCAATGTGCTGGTCGATCTCACAGCCCGCCACCAGCGTGGCAATGTTGTCAGCGGTAACATGCGTGTGAAACTCGGGCGCCGGCAGCGTATAGCGATGGTTCACCTTCGGCATCTCGAGCGGCTTGAGATAGGACGGCAGAAAGCGCTTTACCTTCGGGCGGATCGTATATGCCGCCCATTCACGCTTCTCAAACTTGTTCATCGGGATGACGCAGCTCGAGTCGACGGCGAAGAACGGCACACCCACCTTCTCGGGCACGCGTTCGAGGTGCTCGGCGGCAATGAACACCGGATAATCATCCGTCACTACCGCAGCAGCGTCAGCTGCCAGGCGATAGAACGCATCATTGGGATCAGAACGCCGGGCGCGCAAATGGAACACATAGCCGACGCCAAGCTTCTCGAGACGCGCCGCCGTCTCCGGTACGCCTTCGAGGACAAACGTATGGATGCGGCGATTGGCGTGACGATACGTGCACGTCAGACCTTCGTAGAACAGCACCGGCAGTTTCAACGAATTGGCAAGCCAGATGGCGTGTGCGAGGGCGTGATTGCCATCCACGCGGCGATTCATCTGGCTCCAGTAAAGGACATACTTGGCTTGCGGTCGGAGCGAGGCGGAATTCAGACTGCGAATACGATCTGCGGCGGGAGACGTCACTGTGTCTTAGGGATGCCGCCGCCGGGGGCAGGGCTACAATATATGGTGTTGATGCGAGTTTTCAACCGCGCTCGGCTGTTATGGGGATATTTGACGCGATCCGCTCGCCTCAATGCCCTTCCGGTCGAGTACATTGTCGAAACCACGGCCAAGTGCAACATCTATTGCCCGATGTGCCCGCGGGAGACGCACAAGCAGCCCAAGGAAGACATGTCTGACGAGGTCTTCGAGCGGCTTGTGGTCGAAAGCGGCCAAAGCGCCGAGCACATGATGCTGATCGGCCTGGGCGAACCCCTGCTCGACAACAAAATCTTCGACCGCATCCGCCTGTGTGAGAAACACCAGATCTCAAGCCTGCTTTCGACCAACGGCACATTGCTCGATGAGACGGCCGCCGAGCGGCTGCTCGCCACCCCTGTCGAACACATCACGCTCAGCTTTGACGGGGCCACCAAAGAGAGCTTTGAGTTCTACCGCAAGGGCGCCAAATTCGAGCGCGTCCGCGATAACTTTGTCCGCTTCGCCAAGATGAAGGCCGCCATGAAGTCCAGGGTGCAAGTGGTTGTCCAGATGGTGCGGATGGAGAAGAACTGGGACGAGGTGGAGGACTTTGAACGCTTCTGGAAGGCCGTGCCCGGCGTTGACCAGACGCGCATCAAGGCCGACGAGACCGACCTGATGAGCCCCAATGGCGGGCATGCCCCGAGCGACTTCAGCCACCCCTGCCACTACCTCTGGCGCGGGCCGATGTACGTCAAGCAGAACGGCGACGTCTACCCCTGCTGCCAGAGCTACATGCTCGACGGCAAGCCCGTGGGCCGCATTGGCGAGCAACCGCTCGAGCAGATCTGGAATTCAGACAAGATGCAGGAGATGCGCCGTCTGCACACCAGCGGTCGCGCCGGCGAGATCGACATCTGCGCCAAGTGCCGCACGGCGATCCCGCATCCGTTACTGGTGGCCGGCAGCCTGGTCTTCCACGGCCGCACGGTCCGCAAGCTGTTGCCGTGGGTCGAGAAAATAGCCTACTGGAGCAAGCTGCCGTTCCAGTTGTTGCGGCCGCAAAAGCAGGCGCGCCCCATGCGCAAAAATGAGGCCTCCGAGCTTGTGCAGATCAGCGCGCCAAAAGACTGAACTCGCGCACCGGATCGGGCTGGTTCGCCTTCTTGATGCGAATGTAGTAGCGGCCCAACTCAAGCGGCCGCACCGCGATTGGCTCAGCCCCGGCCTTGCCACTTGAAACCAGCGCGCCGTCAAGCGTCACCAGTTCCCAGGTGTAGGCTTCCGCCGGCAAACCCGCAAGATCGAGCTTGAGCCGTAATGGCCGGCCACCCGGCGCTGTGGCAGTCGTCTCGTTACGGACGGCATGCAGTTCAATCTCGGTCGGGGATTGCAGTTGTCGCAGGGCGGGGGGCAAAAAGAAAATCGCAGCCAATCCGGCCGCAATGATCCAGGCGATGCGCCCGCGATTGCGCGGGGCTTCCGGCTCGGCTTGCACCTTGGGAGCTGCTGTCTTTATGGCTTCGTGGAACTGGTCCAGTTTCGTCAGCCGCGTTTCACAATGCGGGCAGACCAGAAGGTGTTCCTCCACCGCTGCGAGGTCGTCTTCTGAGGAGATCCGATTGAGTGAATACGCCTCGAGGGCATCATCACTCAGATGCGAACCGTCAAGAATCCGCAAGCGGGATTCGGTGTTGTCAGGCAAGCGCCCTTCCATACAGTTGTCCTCCATCAGAATCGCGAGCTGGGTGCGGGGAGGAATTTAACCAGCAAAGATTCGTGTAAGTGTGTAGTGTCAGGACAACGCTCTTTTTCTCACAAAAAAAGCTTTTAAATTTCCTTTGGCCAGCCGGCGACGCCCTTCTTCGCTAAATCTTTGCTTCGCGCGCGATTTCAGCAGCCGGAATTGCGTATCGTTGAGGCCCATCTCCTCACAAATTTGCTCTTGTGGCTGTTCGAGCAGGTAGAACCGGGTGAGAATCTCGCGATCCCGGCGCGAGCACGTCCGCAGGATCTCTTCCATGATCTCGGCATTCTGCGCCTTGATTGCCACTTCTTCGGGGCTGATCTTGTTGTCAGCGATCTTGACCGGCCCGTCGATATCCATCTCTTCGCGCCGGCGCGAAGCGGTCTTCTCGATAAACGCCGAGATCTGCCGGCGCACAATCGTGCGGACAAATCCCATCAGCCGCTCGGGCTCGCGCAGGTCGCCGCGCTGTATCGCCTGGACGACGATCACAAACGTGTCATGAACGCGGTCGTCGATATCCTGCCGGCCCAGCTGCCGTACGATCAGGAACTTGATACCACGCGAGAACAGGTTGTAGAGCTCTTCGAGCGCGGCTTCCTCATTCACCTTGATCCGCTCGACGAGGTTCACCCAATCCACCTGTTGGGCGGGATTTGGTGGCGCCACCAGAGCAAGGGAGTTCTCGCCGTTGAGGCTGTTTTCTTCCGGGTGCTGTTCGTTTTCCTGCGAGTTTCCCATGGAGACAGGTTCGTCGATTGAATTCGTTACTAACATCGTTTTAGCCCCTTGAGATAGGAAGATAGGCCGCCCAATACGCGGGCCTCGCGGTCCAGCCGCCTTGCCGGATCATTTCCAGTTGTGCCTGTCGGAGCGATTCCGCCGTGGCGCGAGAACTCCATGCGTTAGCGGTGAGATGGCGATAAAAAGTCGGGAAGATCGGGCCGTCAGTGTCCACCGTCGGCCAAAGTGTGGCCACCACGGTGCCGACACCAGAAATCAACAGCGCCCGCGAAAGCCCATTAATGCCAATGCCGGGAATGATCTCGCCGGTGGATGAACTGCAGCCGGAAAGCACCACGAGCTTCGTTTGGGTTCGTATGGCATTCAGGTCGCGCGAACCGAACAGCGCACTCGTGCCCCCATTGGCCCCGGCGCTCAACGCCACGCTGATCGTATGCGGGCTGTCGGGAAGCGAGACGAAGTGCGAAGAGATGTGGACAATGTCGGGCGAACGGCGCAGGATCCCCAACAGTTCGGGCGCGGTGGCGCGCAAACCAGTACGGGTTTCAGTTTCCCATCCGCGTCGCTCGAGCATGGCGCTCATCAGTTCAACTTCCTTTCCTGATTGCGGCAGACGATTTAATCCTACGGGCTGAAACACTCCAGAAACCGCAGGTGTCATACGAGCGTCCGCACGATTGTATACCGGGTCGCCAAACGCGGCCGCAAAATGACTCCAGTTCGTCCGCTGCTCTTGGGACAGCGAAAAAACAGAGGGCACAGCTCGCAATGTATGGTCAGAGATCAGATAGCGACTGCCATCTGCACTCCCCGGCAAAGCAGCGATGGGGAGACTCGCCAACTCTTGGTCTAATACCATCGTCCAGAACGGTATAGTGCGGGATACTGAGAGGTTTTCTCCAAACAATTGCTTAGAAAGTTTCAATCCGGCACTCGAAGTGCCGTTTTGGGACGGATTCAGCACCTCCTGCCGAAATGCTTCGACCAGTTTGGCGATTTCGCCCCTGCCCGCGATGCGGCGCACGGTCACCTTACGGTTGGCTACCGTCCAGGCGAGTGAGTAGGGTTCGGCGAGGTAGTAGGAGAAAATCGCCTCGTCGGGCTTGAGGCTGGCTAGCCATTCGGAGGATGCAGGCAAACCGGATTGTGTATTCTTGGGCAGGGTCAGCCCTGCCTGCGCTTCGATCAACTTGAGTTCGCTGTCGAGCCGCGCCAATGCATCGGTATCTGCTTCTTTGCCCGTCGCAAGCACGGTGTCCTGCATCTTCTGGTAGCGCGCCAGCGTCGTCCAATAAGCGGCGGGCAAGCGTTCAGAGAATGCGGTGGCGGGAAACTGCGCGGCCCTCATACTGGCAAATCGTGCTTCTTCGGCAATCCACAGCGACTCAATGGCAACGCCAGCTTGGGACAGGTCAAACTCTGGTTGCAGCAGCGCCCCCAGAAATTCCTTTTGTACTTCGCCCGTCAGGTAGCTTTCAAAATTGAGAAATGCCGCGTCGGTGGGCACCAGTTGCATGCGCCAGCGCCGCGCGGTGGCAAGCGCATTGCGCAAGGGTGGCAAGGCCTCATCAAACTGCCCGCGCGCCAGCGCCAGCCGGGCTCGTTCCCGTTGAGCCAAAAAGCGCTGCATCGAGATCTGCCCAGTGGGCTGAATCTCATTGGTCACCTCGAGCATGCGACCCGCTTCTTCGTAGCGATTCAACCGGCGATAGATCACCGCCAGTTGCAGCGCATCCCGAAACCGCAGCGGATCTCCATAAAGAGACCGCAGACGAAACGCCTCCAGCGCATAGGCCTCAGCCGCTGCCGACTGGTCAGCCCATGCCAGGGCCTGCGCATAAACGGAATGAACCCAGGCGCGCCTGAGTTCAATGGGTCCGGCAGGATATTTTTTGTGGAGTTTCTGGTTCGCAGCCAGAAATGCCGGTGAAGGCGTTCGCTCCGCCTCATGCATCGCGCGCAGGTATGCCTGATGCGCTTCCGCTGATTGTTTGAGCCTAGTGAACAGATTGATTTGCAGTGCGAATGCCGCCAGGCGACCTTCCTCGGGCAAAGTGCTGCCATCGAGGGCAATCGACTTCAAAATCTCGGCGGCGGCACGATGGTCACCAGTTTCAAGCATCAGGCTGGCCTTGTTCACCAACGCCACGCTCTCAAGCTTCGGAAAACCGTTTTTTCTTGCCTCACGCGCCGCGAAGTCGTATTGTTGGATCGCCTCGCGGTAGGAGGATGTCAATTGCAGGCAGGCAGCGATATTAGATAGAAATCGAATCGCCAGCGCCATGTTCCCCTCGGCCACCGCCAACTCACGGGCCTGTTTGTACTTGTCAATGGCTCCGTCAATGTTGTTCTTGCTCGCCAGTTGAAACGCTTCAGTTCTCACCTTGGTGAGTCGCGCGGACACCGGTAGCTCGGCCGCTGCCGGTTGGCTGGCGTCGGTGACCGCTTTACGGGCACATCCCAGCATCAGCAGCACCGCTGCGCATCCGGCAAAAATCAGGCGGGGCGGGGGTGGCATCTAGGGGTCCTAGAAGTACCACAATGGTACTTCTAGGAATATATCAGATTTTTCCCTTAGACCTACATGTTTTGCAAAGTTTTCCACATTGCACTAACAGGATTTCCGGGATAGACATGATAGGGGTACAGCTTAGAAGAAGAAAGGGAGAATGATAACGATGGGGTCCATGGTGCGTATAACCTCTTTGTTTTGTGTTGCGTGCATGACACCGTGTCAGCATCTTTACGCTCTCAATCGGGCGGGCACACCTCGTTCGTCCCCGTCTCGCAAGGGGTCGCAAGTTGTTGAAAACCTTGTGGAAAAAATATTTCGCTCTTCTGTGAACGGCCTTTTCGGCGTCTTTGGGACCGACCTGTTAAGCTGAAAGCGGCCCCATGCGCCGTGCTGCACCTTACCTACTCTTCGCCGTCATCCTGGGCGTGGCCGGGACGGTCTGGTATAGCTACCAGGCACGGCTCGCGGTGCAAAATCGGAACACAACAGCTCCACCACAACCCCTACCAAGCACTCTGAATTCCAAAGCCCAGGAATTCGTCTATGCCACCTCGGAAGGCAACCGTACCGTCGCCGAGCTGCGCGCCAAAGATTACCGGGAAGTCAAGGATCCACCGCACATGGAGCTCGACATGATGGAGCTACGGCTTTATCAGGAGGACGGCAAGACGTTTGACCTCGTCAAAGCTGACCGGGGCAAGTTCTTCCCTGCCGAAAGTCGCCTGAGCAGCGAGAGTCGCGTCGAAGTGCAGAAGGGTATGGCCGAGAGCGGCGCCGCCCCCGGCAAGATCCTCAAGATCATTGCCCAGGGAGCCAGCCTCGAAATCAAGACCGGCAAGATGGTCAGCCAGGGCTATGTCGAATTTCAGTTCGAGCAGGAGGGCGGCAAGGCCGCCGGCCATGCGACGGGTGCCGAGTATTCTCCGCAGGCTCATGAACTGCACCTGTTCCACAATTCCTACGTCAAGTGGATGCCGAACGATCCCAAGTCCCCGGCCATGGAAGTGGAAAGCGACGATATTCGCTATCTCGAAGAGCAGTCGAAAGTGTTGCTCGGCCCGTGGTCGAAGCTCAAAAAGCAGGAGTTCACCCTCGAGGCCACCACGAGCGAAGTCACCCTTGAGAAGGGCGCCATCCGCCACGTCACCGCTCTTGAGGCAAAAGGCCGCGATCTCGCCCCTAAACGACAGGTCGACTACGCCGCGCGCACGCTCAACATCGACTTCAACGCCGCCGGGCAGATTGAAAAGGTAATCGCCGAAGACGACGCCACCTTAAGCACCCTTGGCGACAGCGGCCGCACCAAAGCTGCCGCCCGCCGCATGGATCTCTTTTTCACCATCACCCAGAAAGAATCACTGCTCGACCGCGCTCTCGCCAACGGCAAGGCCTCGATTGAATCGGTGCCGCCCGTCCGCGGTGGCGCGCCCAATGGCGAAACCAAAATCCTCCGCAGCGAAAGCATCGAGATGAAGATGCGCAAGGGTGGTGAGGAAATGGAGCGCGTTGAAGTACATGCCCCCGGCACGCTCGACTTCGTGCCCAACAAGACCGGCCAGCGTCGCCGCCATCTCGAGGGCGAACGCATGACCATCACCTACGCCGCCAACAACCAGCTCGAATCCTTCCGCAGCGTCATGGTCAACACGCGCACCGAGGCCGACCCCGCGCGCAAAGGCTCCCAGCCGGTACTGACCTCAAGTCGCGATCTCGAGGCGAAGTTCGACCCGAAGACCGGCGAGCTCGCCCGCATGGAACAGTGGAACGATTTCAAGTATCAGGAAGGCGACCGCCGCGCCAAGGCTGATCGTGCCGTGCAGGAAGCCCAGCTCAATCGCATCACCCTGACTCGCGATGCTCGCGTCTGGGACCCCACCGGTTCCACCGACGCCAACGAGATCGTGCTGAATCAGAAGACGGGTGAGTTCGTCGCTACCGGAAACGTCCGGAGCACCCGCGAGGGCGAGAAGAACGCTAAAACCGCGCGCAACGCCGAGGTCACCCAGGCCACCGCCGACCGCATGGAAGCCCGCGATCAGAACACGAAGATCCGCTACCAGGGCAATGCCGTCATGTGGCAGGGTGAAAACCGCCTGCGCGCCCCCATCATCGACATTGATCGCAAGGCCGGCAATCTGCGCGCCAACGGCGGCATCATCCATCAGATGGTGGACGAGAAATCCGCGCAGGCTCGCAAGGCCGGCGGCGCGCTGCTTACCAACGTCAAGGCCGCCGAGATGTTCTATTCCGACAAGGATCGTGTGGTCGAATACCGCACCGGCGTCGTCATGACGCGCCCGGGCCTTGAGGTCAAGTCAAATCAGCTGCGCGCCTATCTCGACGAAGACGACACCGAGAAGTTCAACGAACAGCCCTCGGGCGGCATCGAGAAGGCTTTCGCCTATGGCAACGTGCGCATCGTCGAAGCGGGCCAGACGCGCATCCGCCAGGGCAATGGCGAGACGGGCGAGTATTACACCGCCGACAACAAGCTTGTGCTCGAGGGTGGCAAGCCCGAGATGGTCGACGTCGTCAAGGGCGTCGAACAGCGCCGCACCACCGGCAAACAGCTCACCTGGTTTGCCAACAACGACAAGATCATCGTCGACGGGCAGGAGCAGAAGCCCTCGCTCAGCACGGTGCAGCGGAAGCGCTAAGCTGGTATTCGGCGGACGTTCTTTTCTTTGCGCACACTCAAAACAACCGAGCTGATCAAGACCTACAGTGGTCGTCGTGTGGTCGACGGCGTTTCCGTATCGGTCGAACAGGGTGAGGTGGTTGGCTTGCTCGGGCCCAATGGCGCCGGCAAGACAACTTCGTTCTACATGATCGTGGGCCTTGTCACGCCCGACAGCGGCCGCATCATGCTCGATAGCACCGACGTCACCGATCTCGCCATGTACCAGCGCGCTCGCAGCGGCATCAGCTATCTGCCGCAGGAACCAAGCGTATTCCGCAAGCTCACGGTAGAAGAAAACCTCATGGCCATTCTCGAGACGCTGCCGATCGACAGCCGCCAGCGCCGTGAGCGCATGATGCGCCTGATCGAACAGCTGGGCCTCGAGAAAGTGGCCAAGAACAAGGGCTACATGCTGAGCGGTGGTGAGCGCCGCCGTGTCGAGATCGCCCGCAGCCTGGTGATCGAGCCGAGTTTTCTGCTACTCGACGAGCCGTTCTCCGGCATCGACCCGATCCAGGTGCTCGAGCTGCAGCGCATTATCTCCGACCTCAAGCGCCAGGGCATCGGCATCCTGATGACCGATCACAACGTTCGGGAAACGCTGGCCGTCACCGATCGGGCCTACATCATCAACAACGGCAAGATCTTCCGCACCGGCAGCCCCGACACACTGGGCCGTGATCCTGAGGTAAAACGTGTATACCTTGGGGAGAACTTCTACTTCAACGACGGTATCGCCCGCCCCAATTAAGACTTTGCTCTAAACCCGGCCCTCGCGTGCCGATATGGGTTGAAGCAATGTTCTCGATCATAGGTATTGTCCTCGTACTTGGTGCCGTGGCGGGCGGATATGCAATGTCACACGGGAAGTTCCCGGTTTTGTGGCAACCCGCTGAACTCGTTGTGATCTTTGGTGCCGCCATCGGCAGTATGCTTGTGGCAAACCCGATCTCGAACGTCCTCGCTCTCGTGAAGGGTATTTTGAGCGTGCTCAAAGGCAGCCCTTACAACAAGAACACCTACCTCGAAGTTCTCAAGGCGCTGATGGATGTCTTCAGCTACGGCCGCAAGAACGGCCTGCAGAAGCTCGAAACCGACATCGAAAACCCCAAGCAGAGCCAGCTGTTCAGCCAGCACAAGATCTTCATGTCCAACCACCATGCGCTCGACTTTGTGTGCGACACTTTGCGCACCTCGATCGCTGGCGGCATTGGCCACTTTGAAATTGAACAGTCGATGGAAGCCGACATCGACATCATGAAGCACGAGCTCGAACAACCCGTCGGCGCCCTGAAGGAAATGGCCGATTCACTGCCCGGCATGGGCATCGTGGCCGCGGTGCTGGGCGTCGTGATCACGATGGGTAGCCTTGGTGGCCCGCCAGAAGAAATCGGCGAACACGTCGCTGCGGCGCTTGTCGGTACGTTCCTCGGCATTCTGTTCTGCTACGGCATCTTTGGCCCGCTGGCGAGCAACATCCAGAAGATCAACGATGGCGAGATTGAATTCATGCACGTTCTGCGTGCTGGCGTCGCGGCCTTTATCAAGGGCGCCGCGCCGATCCTCGCTGTTGAGATGGCCCGTCGCGCCATCCCGCCCCACGTTCGCCCGAGCTTCAAAGACATGGAGCAGAAGGTGAAGGGCGGAGGAGGCAAGTAGCGCCATGGCCAACGCCGACAATAAAGAACAACCGATATACCTCATCAAGAAGAAGATCCACGGCCATGGCCACCATGGTGGCGCCTGGAAGGTGGCTTATGCCGACTTCGTTACGGCCATGATGGCCTTCTTCATGGTGATGTGGCTCATGGGCTCGAGCGAAAAGGTGAAGAGCGCCGTGAGTGGTTACTTCCGCGATCCCGCCGGCTTCAAAAAGCAGTCCGGCACGGGCATGTCCGGCGAAGGCGATCAGCTTACATTGTCCAAGGACGACATGGAAGGCCTGAAGGACAAAATTCAGGCCGCCATGAAGCAGATGCCCGACTTCAAGCAGATCAAGGACCACGTCACCATGACGGTCACCGGTGAGGGTCTGCGCATCGAGTTGCTCGAAAAAGAAAAGGGCATGTTCTTCCAGTCCGGCAGCGCCAGCCCCAGCGACTTTGGCAAAGACCTCATCAATCGCATGAGCGCCGAGCTTGCCAAGTTGCCCAATACGATCGTTATCGAAGGACACACCGACGCCAAGCCGTTCTCAAAGGATGGTGGCTATTCCAACTGGGAGCTCTCCACCGACCGCGCCAACGCCGCCCGCCGCCTGATGGCTGGCAGTGGCTTGCGCCCCGATCAGATCAAGCAGGTGCGCGGCTTCGCCGATCAGCGCCTCATGGATACCGAGGACCCTGCAGCCGCCAAGAACCGCCGCATCTCCGTGATCGTGCAGTACCAGCAGCCGGCCTACGACCCGAAGGATGACGAAGAAGATCCCAAGGAAAAGGGCGGCCACGGTGACAAAGGTGGTCACGGTGAAAAGGACGACCACGGCAAAAAAGATGACCACGCCAAGAAGGACGATCACGGCAAAGGTAAAGAAGAGCACAAGCCCGCCAAGCCCTCAGCAGCTCACTAAACGAGCTTCGACTGCTTGAGCCACTCCACCGCCACTTCGGTGAACCCGCGCTTGTTGATCTCAACTTCCGCGTTCAGCGCCTGCATCGTCGGGTTGTCAAATTTGCCCGCCAGCGTTTCCAGTAAAGTCTCCACCTCGGGGTACTTCACCATCGGTTCCTTGCGGTAAACGATTGATACCAGATTCGGCCCCAGTGCGCCAAGGTCATCCTGCAACACCTTGTAGCGCTTGTCGGTCAGCCGCGGATCGGTGATCGTCGTCACAACCAGATCGACGCGGTGATCTCGCAGCGCAAAGAACAACTGGTTGATCGGCTCAATGCGAGTCGCTCCCGCTTCCTGCAGCTTGTAGCGCAGCTTCAGCTCGTTGTAGCCTTCCGGGCTTTGCGCGAAATCACTCGTGCACCCCAGCCGGTAACCCGCCTCGTTGGCGCCCAGTTCGCTGAGCTTCGTCACCGACGAAAAGTTGAGATTATCCGCCAGCGCCACCAGCGTGTAGCTGCTGTCAAATCCCAAAAATCCCGTGCAGTTCGCCTGCGCATTCGTCGCCAGATCCTTGCGCATCGCCTGCAACATCAAGTCCCGATCCGCCACCTCTTCGTGATGCAGCAACACCTTGAAGGCCACGCGCGTGTATTCCGGATAAACATCCATATCACCGCCCTGCAGCGACTGATACAACACCGTCGAACCCGTGATGCCAAAACGGCGATCCAGCCGCGCCTTCAGCTTTGCCTCCAGCAGTTGCGAGATGATCTCACCCAACAGCCGGTTCTCAATGGAATCCTTCGACCCCATAATCAGCTTCGGGGTGGTGGTGCAGCCGGAGTAAGTTGCGGCGGCGGCGGTGGCGCAAAGAAAGCTTCTACGATTCATGGCGGTTACTGTGGCAGAGCCATGCGGTACTTCTGCCAGTGATTCAGGATCTCATGTACAACCGTGGATCCCACCTTCCAGGCGCTTTCCACTGCCGGGATAAAGCCCGCGTAGCCGCCGGCTTTGTTCTCGGCCAGACTTTCCCACGCGGTTATCTGCGGCCGCTGCATGTCAAAGTTGCTTGCCGTGCGCAGCACGAGAACGCGGTTCAGGTCCACCTTGCCGGCGCGAGAGAGAAACGTGAGCGACTGCAGCGTGCCCGTGTCTTCCATCGCCGTCGTTACATAGTTACCGGCGTTACGCGTGTGATAGCTCACCCAGTCGTTGGCCCACTGATTGAGCAGCTTGCCGTGCCAGAACGTGGAAGACTGCAACGTATCGCCCTTCAGCACAAACGGCGGCCGCTGGGCATTCGGCATGCCAGTCATCAGCGCGCGGCGCTCTTTGAGCGCGGGCGTATCACCGAGGTCGACATCCTTGGTCAGCCGGTAAGCCCAGTCCACCAGCCCCGGGTTGAGCTTGTACATCTCGCCTTCGTTCGGCTCGCGCACTGGCATCTCATAGGGCACCGCCTTGCGCAGCGGTACAAAGCCGGTCTTCCAGTCGGCCGGGATTTCGCGCGCGTCGATCTCATGGCCGAGATCGCCATCCACCACATAGGTGGCCCACGCCGCACTGCCAAGCGAAGCATCGGCGGGGTCCACCCCCGCAATGCCCGCCACCAGCCAGTAAGCCTTGCTGAGATCAAAGCGCGGGTCCATGCCCAGCGCCATAATGCTTGAGGCGGCCTTGGCCGTGCCAACGCCGGTCACCAGCGCGATCAGGCCCTTGCCATCGGTGCGCAGGGGACGATTGCCCTGCGGAAAGGGCAATGTTTTGGTGAGCTTTTCGCGCTCCACCCAGAGCTGGAATTCACCCGGCGCATCGCCAGTATCCTCACCTCGCTCAAACATCGTCACCACCACCACTTTGATCTCCTGTTTCTTCTGCGCGGGCAGCGCGAGGGCCAAAGCAAGCATCAACCAAATCAGCTTCATTGAAGATCCTTTTCCGTAAACGCGCCACACTGCAGGCCGCGGCGCAAAAATACCAACAAACCTTCCACCGTCGCCGCGTCATCAAACTGCGTCCCCTCGCAGACGGCCTTCTTCTGGGCCTCGACAAAGGATTTGTACCTTGTGAGTACTGGCGACAAATTCTGGTCAAAATAATCATAGAGAGCCGCATAGCGGCTCAATAATTGCCCGGGGTGCAGATCCCACCCGCAATAGATGCCCTCATTCAGCGCTCGCGTGATCTGTTGGCGGTGGCCCTCAATGGCGGCGATGCGCGCGGCGGCGTCATCCCCCACCGGCAACTGGTTAAACGCCCCATCGCTCACCGGCACCCCAAGCGGCACCATCACCTGCTGGATCGCCCAACGCGCATTAACCGCAAACGGATGCTCAAGACACTGGGCCGGTCCGGGCACCTGCATCGCGCTCAGATAGTCGTAGCAGCCAAAGTGCGCCGCATCCAGGCGGTTCTCACACACCTTGGCGATCTCACCAAGACACCGCACCGCGCTCGGATGCTCCACCAGAATCTCGTGTCGGATTGTCTGCCCCGGCAGATTGAAGCGAAACTCCGCCTTCTCGAGCATCTCGCGCCAGCGCTTGGCGTCTTCCACTTTCTCAAGCTTCGGCTGGGTGACGACAAAGTTCTTCGGCAATGGCGCGCCGGTGGCGTACTTGAGAAACGTCTCAAGCGTCACCCAGGCGCGCCGGTAATCCGATCGCAGACGAATGCCGATGCGCGCCGGCAACTGCCCCGCGTTCGCCATGCGGGCAAACTCAATTCCCGCCCGCG
The DNA here is from genome assembly GCA_964494515.1 of uncultured Bryobacter sp. Lineage (GTDB taxonomy): Bacteria > Acidobacteriota > Terriglobia > Bryobacterales > Bryobacteraceae > Bryobacter. The sequence goes on along the minus strand of CAZBTA010000004.1, from coordinate 33,912 downwards.
TGGCGACTTCAATCTCCTCGGCCTCGGGACGCAGCCCAAACCCATCCTCAAAGTCGATGCGATAATCCTCAATCGGCTCGGTGCGCAGTTTCTCCCGCACGCGCTCGCTGACATGCGCCGCCTCGGGCATCCCCAGCGCCACCCGGCCCATTTTTTCAAACACGCCCGGCTTGAACAGATGCGCCCCGCCGTAGAACACGTGCGACACCAGTCGTGGCGCCTTGGGATCAATAACGAACTTTTCCATAGTCCTCCCGCCACAGATCAAATGCGGCGATCGCCTCCTCGCGCCCTTCCTGCTGAATCGGAATCGAGCGCTCACCGAGCGGGAGGCTCAGCTCCCGGTAAATGAAGTCATCGTCAAAACCAGCCGCCGCGGCGTCTTCGCGCCCCGCGGCAAACACAATGCGCTCGGCTCGCGACCAGTAGATCGCGGCCAGACACATCGGGCACGGCTCACAGCTTGTGTAAACGGTACAGCCCTTCAACTCAAACGAACCCAACTCGCGGCAGGCATTGCGGATCGCCACAATTTCGGCATGAGCGGTGGGGTCGTTCGAGGGAACGACATGGTTGGATCCCTCGGCGATGATTTTGTCGTCACGCACAATGACGGCCCCAAACGGGCCACCCGTGCGCTCTTTGACATTCTGGATCGCAAGCTCAATGGCTCGCGCAAGGAATGGGTTCTGCACTGGCAGAAACCATTATCGGCTAGGATGCAGCATGACGTGCGGAAGTGCCATCCAGCACCTCGCGCACCTTGCCCAGCAGACTGCCCAGCGTGAACGGCTTTTGCAGAAACGCCGTCCCGGCCGGAAACTGTCCCGCCTCGAGCACGCTCTCGTCGGTGTAGCCGGAGACAAACAGCACCTTGAGCGGGCTGTACGTCGCGACGGCGCGCTGGCTGAGCTCAACGCCATTCATGCCCGGCATCATCACATCGGTCAGCAGCAGATCAACATGCTTGCCCGAGCGCGCCAGCAGCTCCAGCGCCTCATCGCCCCCGGCCGCCTCCAGCACGTCATAACCCTGCCGCAGCAGTATCTTGCGCACCAGCGCGCGAATGCCGCCTTCGTCCTCAACCACGAGAATCGTCTCAAGCTTCGGCGCGGGCTCGGCCATCATGTCGGTGGCCACATGCCCCGGCGCGGGAATCGACACTGGCGCCTCCGCCTCGAGCACCGCCGGCAGATACAAATGAATCGAGCGGCCATCCACCGTCAGATCACCCTCGCTCTGCCTCACAATCTGATACGCCGCCGCCACACCCAGTTCGATCTCGCGCGTGGCTTCGGCCGGCTCGAGCCACGGCTCAAGCAATTCGCCATGCGTTGCAGCCCCGGCAAACTCAAGCGAAACCCGCACATACGATCCCGCCGGCATCACCGCCTTCAGCCCCGTCGATTCGCCCCGCAACACATTGGCCGCGTGCACGTTCAGCCTGCCACCCGGGCCCATCACCAACAGAGCATGTCGCGTGAGGGCGAGCAAGGCCTGTTCAATCTGCGCCCCGTCCACACGCGCCTTGGCCACGCCTGCTTCGATCTCAAGCCGGATCGACAGCGCATGCCCCAGCTCATTCTCAATCCGTGGCGCCGCTTGCGCGAGCAGCTCGGTCAAGCTCGTGATACGCGGGCTCACCACCGGCCGGCGCGTATAGGTTTGAAACTGTGTCGTCATCGCATACAGCCGCTCGGTGGCGCCGAGAATCTGTTGCATGTCCTGATGCAGCGGATGCGTCGTCGGCAGCGCGCTCTTCAGCTCTTCGCCATACCCGGCCACGATCATCAACAGGTTGTTGAGATCATGCGCCAGCTTGGCGCTGATGCGCTGCAACGCCTCTGACTTGGTGGCCACGGCGTGCTGCTGTTCGAGCTCGCGCCGCTCGGTGATGTTCGTCGTCAGGCCGGCAAGCTTGAGCGGCTTGCCCTGCTCATCACGCGTCACCCGCACGGTCTCGCGCGCCCAGAAGCCCTGGCCATTCATGTGCCGCGCCCGGAATTCGATCGTGAACACAATGCCGTTGCTCGCGGCAATCTGGTCGTAGAACGTATCCACCCGCGCCTTGTCCTGCTCATCCACCCGCAGGGCCCACACCGTCTTGTCGGCCAACCAGCGTTCGACGGGATAGCCAAACAATTCCTCAGCGCCCGCGCTGGCATAGGTAATGCCGCCGGCCGCGTAGTCGACTTCCCAGATCATGCCGTCGATCTGCGAGGCCATATCGGGCGCCACTCGCCCGCCAGCCACGCCCTCTTCGAGCACCAGCAATGCCTCAGGCTCAGAGTCTTCTTCCCAGTTGCGCAGCGGCAACACGCTCAGCCCCGCCGCCTCACCCCGCCACACCACATCGCGCCGCGGCAGGGCCACGCCCGATTCCATTACTTGCCGGGCCAGCCCCTCGACATCCTCGATATCCAGCACTTCACCAATCGACTTGCCCAGAATCTCTTCGTTCTTGCGTCCCGTCCGCGCCCGAAACTGCCGGTTGGCCGAGACCAGCGTCCCGCCCGCCCCCACAATCAGAATGCTCACCGGGATGGTGGCAACAATCTCCTGGTAGTAACGCCGCTCCGTCTCAACGAGCGCAAGAAGGCGCGCGACTTCCTTCGGTTTCCATTTGTCGAACTCGGCGCGCTCCATCGGCATTACTCCAGATCTCAGTGTGACGACCCCGATGCCACGCCCTCAAGGTACTTTGGGGCGTTCGGGTATCAGTACTATTCACCTAATCGGAGCCTGCCTCGGCCTTCCACACCGGGGAGAGGAGGGTTTATGCACCCCCAAATGGGGGTATCAGCTAGGGATTGTTCTGAGCTACGCGGCCATTGATCTCGGTCAGCTGCTTCTTCACCTGTTCGGCATCGTTGGCCTTGGGGGCAAACTTGAGATACGCCGACAGTTGCTCGCTGGCGCCCTTGTAGTCGGCCTTGTCGGCCAGAATCATGCCGAGCAGGTGCGACATCTTCGGAATCGAGTGGTACTGGTCGATCTCGATCCCTGACCGGCACAGTTTCTCCGCCGTCTCGTTGTCGCGCAGGTTGTAGTTGGCCACCGCGCCGTAGAAGAATGCGGCCGGAAAGTCATAGCGGTTCAGCTTGATCACCTTCTCGGTGATCTGCTTCACTTCCACCCAGCGGTTCTGCTGCGCCTCAAGCATGGCAAGGCCAAGATAGGGCCGCACATACTTGTCGTCGGCCTCGAGCGCCTTCTGGTAGCTCGCCTTGGCGCCCTCGACGTTGTTCTGGATGGACTGGATTCGACCCAGCTCATACCAGGCTTCGGCGTATTTGGGGTGAGCGTTAACGGCAAGCTCAAGCTCCTTCATCGCATCGGGCAACTTGTTCTTTTTGAGTGAGTTGCGTGCCTTCTCGAGCGACTTCTTCGCGTCCTTGGGCGCCATCAGGCTCGTTGCGCTGGTCGTAAACCCGGTCACATCCACCAGCCGCCGCAGCGTGATGATGCCGACATCCGGATTATCAAGCGCCCGCCGGCCGGCAAGGCTCACCACCGTGCTGCGGTAGCCGGGCAGGCTCGCCCGCAATTCGCACATCATCAGATCGCGCTCATTGATGGAACCGCGATTGGGCCCACCCATCACCGACGGGCCGGTGCGCTGGCCAAAGTCATCGTCGCTTGAGGTGCTCGCGTCGGCAAACACACCCATGCGCTGGCCAACCTGAAAACCAAATCCACCCTTGGAATCCGTATACGCCTCCACCACCGGGTTACCGCGCCCCGCGCAGATGCGCTCAATCGTTACTGTTTCCGGCGGCGGCGTGCCGTCCTCCAGTCGCACTTTGCCCGACAGAAAAATCGGCCGGTTCTGCATCGTATCGAGCGTCGGGTTGGGCGTGGTCTGAGTCGGGAACGGGTTGGTATTGCGATTGTTTCCGCCCGTGTTGCCACCGAGCCCGGGCACACTACCCGTATTGCCACCCGTGGTTCCTCCACCGCCACCAGTGGTTGGCGCGGAGGGTTGCGGCGTGGAAGGTTGCTGACCCGAAAGCGTCAGCGAGGCAAGTAAAGCACAGGACAACAGAGAGCGAACAGACATGACGACCCCTTCGAATCGAGTTTTGAATCTCGCAGGCGGTATTATTTCATAAGGTGAAACCGCTTTCCATCGCTATGATCCTCGCCAGCGTGCTGGCTGTTTCCTGCTCGGGCCCCGCGCCCACGCCGGAAGCCGCCAAAAAGCCAGCGGCACCCATTGAACCCGTCACCGGCCTCACCGGCCTTTACCGCTGTTACGGTCCCAGCCGCCAGTGGGCGCAGGATCTGCTGGTATTGCGTGTCCAGAACCGCTTCGTCACCGGTCGCACTGCTCCTCCCGGCAAGGCCTTTGCCTGGGATGTGACGTTTGTCTCACCGTCCAAACAGCGCCTGAAACATTGCACCTATTCCGTTGTGCAGGAAGATGGCCTGTTTGAAGGTGTCTACAACCCCAACGACGAGGCCTATAACGGCCCCACCAAGCTCGCGCAGCCATTTGCCATTCAGGCCGCCAAGAAAGACACCGATGAGATCTGGAGGGTGGCGCTTGAGAAATCAAAAGACTACGCCGCCAAGAATCCCAACGTGCCGATTCTGATGCTGCTCGAATTCACTGAACGCAACCCCGTCGCCGCCTGGCGTGTGATCTGGGGAACGAGCGTCGGCAATTCGGCGTATTCCGTGTTTGTGGATTCCACCAACGGCCTGTTTCTCAAGAAAGCGTTTTAGTTCTGGATGCGTGTTCTGTTTTTCTCCGATATTCATTCGGATCTGAAGTCGCTCGAACGCCTGATCGATCAGGAGGCAGATTACTACTTCTGCGCCGGCGATCTGGTGAGTTGGGCTCGCGGCCTCGACAAGGCTGGTGAGATTTTGGCTCGTCGCGCGGGCAAGGTGTTTGTCATCCCGGGCAATCATGAAAGCGAGGCTGACATCGCCCGCCTGTGCACCAGCTATGGCCTGCAGAATCTCCATGGCCAATCCGTCACCCTCGGTGGCGTGCACATCGCCGCGCTCGGCTATAGCAACCCAACGCCGTTCGATACCCCGGGCGAATACACCGAAGCAGAGCTCACCGCGCGGCTGGCACCCTTTGCCACGCTCGACCCGCTGGTGCTGGTCTGCCACTGCCCGCCGTTCAACACGCCGCTCGATCGTGGCCACGGTAATCGCCACTTCGGCTCCACCGCCATCGCGAGCTTTATTGACCAGGTTTCTCCGCGTTACTTTTTTTGCGGTCACATTCATGAAGCCGAAGGCGTCCAATCTGCATTAGGTATAGAAGGGAAGACAATCGGGATTAACGTGGGCAAGCGGGGATACTTGCTCGATCTCGAGGCCCTGTTGACTCGATGAAATTTGTTTCCACATTCACCCTGCTTGCCACCATCGTGGTGCTGAGCTCCTGCCGCTCGGCGCAGGTCAAGTCCAACGTCCCGTTCGATCCGCTTTCGCTGGGACAGGGCGGCACCACTCTCAAGGCTTATCTTGACCAGCAAAAGCAGCCCGCTGGCCGTCGCACGCCCACCATTACCCGCGTCACAATCGAGGCCGATCTGCCCAACTTCAACAAGAAGGGCACCATGGTCGCCGACAAGACGACCGACGCCGCCGGCCACATCAGCTACGAGATGAAATCCTTCACCGGCGACAACATCGTCAAGACCAAGGTGATCGGCGCCTACCTCAGCGCCGAGCAGGAAGCGAGCGAGAATCAGGTGCCTTCGATCAATGGCGACAACTACCGCTTCCGCTTCAAGCGCAAGGATAGCTTCGGTGATCGTGTCGCCGTGATCTTTGAGCTCGTTCCGCTCCGCAAGATCATCGGCCTGTTCAAGGGCGAGTTGTGGCTTGAGGAAAACACCGGCCGCGAATTGCGCCAGACCGGCCGCCTCGTCAAGAATCCCTCAGTCATCTTCAAGACCGCCGATCTGACCCGCGACTTTGAGTTCGAGGGCGGCGAGAACTACCTCGCCTCGGTCGACTACCAGGCCACCACGCGCGTCGTCGGCAAGGTCTCGATGAAGATGAAGTTCGACCGCCCGCGCAAGCAGGGTGAAACGGTGCCGACCCCTCGTCCATCCCAAGACTAGATGAAAGTTCTGTTACTGGGCCTGCTGGCTGTGATGCTGGCCAGCGCTCAACTCCCCATCAGTGTCGGTGTCAAAGCCGGCTACGTGAACAACTCGCGCCCCGGCGCCGAGATCACGCCCTTCAAGGGCGGCCCCTATGTCGAGCTCAATTTGCCCGTCCTGCCCACCATCGAATCGGGCATCCTCTTTGAGCGCTTCAGCTCCGGCGGCCAGTCGGCCACCATCTATCAGGTACCGATCCTGCTCAAAAAACGATTCAACACATTTGCCATCAAGCCTTTCTTCTCGGGCGGTACGACAATCCGCCGCGTGCCACAGGTGGACTCCACCCATGCCGGCCTTACCGTCGCCGGCGGCCTGACCTTCAGCCTGCTCCCCATCAAGGTCGAACCCGAGATCCGCTACACCCGCTGGTTTCAGTCGAGCCTCACTCCGCGCTCCCAGCAAACCGAGTTCCTCGTGGGCTTCAGGTTTTAGCCTTCCGGAGTTGGTAAACTGAAATCGTCGGACAACTCAGTTTCAATGCGAACGCTATTCTTGAATCCGCCCTCTTTTGAAGGGTTTGACGGGGGCGCGAGCTCCCGCTGGCCAGCTACCCGGGAAATCGAAAGCTATTGGTATCCGGTGTGGCTCTGCTATCCGGCGGGTCTGTTGCCCGACTCCAAAGTCGTCGACGCTCCTCCTCACAAAATCACCATCGAAGACACCGTGGCCATGGCGCGGGACTTCGAACTTCTCGTGCTCTTCACCTCCACGCCGGGTTTCCACGTGGACGTAAAGATCGCTGAAATGATGAAGGATTCCAATCCCAAGCTCGAAGTTTGCTTCGTCGGCCCGCCCGTCACGGTCGAGCCGGAAAAGACGCTTCGCGCCTCGAAGGCAATCGACTTCATCGTGCGGCGCGAGTTCGATTATCAGATCGTCAACTACGCCAAGGGCACGCCGCTTGCTGAGCTCCCCGGTGTCAGCTTCCGCAAGGATGGCGGCATCATGCACAACCCCGAAGGCAGCTACATCGAGAATCTCGACGAGTTGCCGTGGGTGTCGAAAGTTTACAAGCGCGACCTCGACTTCCGCCGCTACAACGTGCCGTTCCTGCTGAATCCTTACATCAGCTTCTATACCTCGCGTGGCTGCCCGGCCATGTGCACGTTCTGCCTCTGGCCCCAGACGCACTCCGGTCACCGCTGGCGTCTGCGCTCGGTCAACGACATCGTCAATGAAGTGCGCTGGTCGCTTGAGAACTTCAACGGCCTCAAGGAAATCTTCTTCGACGACGACACGTTCAACTACAAAAAGGAACGTACGATCGAGCTCTGCAAGGAACTCAAGAAGCTCAACTTCACCTGGTCCTGCACAAGCCGCGTCACCACCGATCGCGAAACGCTCGCCGCCATGAAGGACGCCGGTTGCCGCCTGATGATCGTCGGCTACGAATCCGGTTCGCCCCAGATCTTGAAGAACATCAAGAAGGGCGCCACCGTCGAGATGGCCGAGCGCTTCACCAAAAACGCCCACGAGCTTGGCCTCGTCGTTCACGCCGACTTCATCGTCGGCCTGCCCGGTGAAACCCGCGACACCATCCAGCAGACCATCGACTTCGCCAAGAAGCTCGATTGCGAAACCATCCAGGTCTCCATCGCCCACCCCTATCCGGGCACCGAGTTCTACGACTACGCCCAGAAGAACAACCTCATCCAGTTGAACGCCTCGATGACCGACGAGTCGGGCCACCAGTTGCCCACCGTCGTCTACCCGGGCCTCGACCGCGCTGAGCTCGTTGACAGCGTCGAGCGCTTCTATGGCGAATACTATTTCCGTCCCAAGGCCGCCTGGCGCGTCGTCAAGAAGGCGATCTTCAATGGCGAAGAACGCCGCCGCCTCGTCAAGGAAGCCCGCGAATACCTCGCCCTGCGCAGCAAGCGCAAGAAGTTTGTCGCAGACCAGAAGAATCAGGCCAAGCAAGCCAGCTACGCCGCCTCTGGCGACTAATGCCGGCTTCGCGGACGCGCGTTTACCTGCTGACGGCCTTCGTCGTTGCGGCTAACGTGCTTGGCAATTTCGCCCTGTCCTGGGGCATGAAACATCCCAATGGGCTGGTGCTCACCGGCATCGGCCCCGTGGATTCGTTGATCAACCCCTGGGTCCTGGTGGGCATTCTTCTTTTGGCCGTCTGGACGCTTTCGCGCGTCACGCTGCTGTCGTGGGCCGATCTGTCCTTTGTTCTCCCGGTTACCAGCATTGGTTACGTGCTCAATGCCGTCATCGGGCATTTCTTTTTGAACGAGGCGATCTCCCTGCAGCGCTGGCTCGGCACGGCGCTCATCCTGAGCGGCACCATTCTCACCGCCGCCACCCCACCTCGCGCGGAGTCGAAATCATGAAATGGGCCCTCGTCTTTGGCATCGTCGGGTCCACCATCGTCTGCGACCTGCTGCAATCGAGCGCCATGAAATCCCACGGCGAAGTCCACTCGGCCACCGTCCTCGCCCGCCTGTTCGGCCAGTGGCGGCTTGCCGTATCCATCGTATTCATGGCGATCAGTTTCTTCTGCTTCACGCAGTTGCTCGAAATCGCCGACCTCAGCTTTGCCGTCCCCGCCACGGCGCTCACCATTCCGGCTGAAACATTCTTGGCCCGCTACGTTTTGCGAGAAAATGTGGACGTGAAGCGCTGGTACGGTGCCGTGCTGGTGGCCATCGGAGTGATTCTCTTAGAACTGTGATCTACCTCCTGCTCGCGATCGCATGTGTTTCGGCGGCCTACCAACTGACAGCGCTGGTAGCCTGCCTGCGCCATTTGTTTTTGCCCGGCGCACCAATTCGCAACGCCCAGCCCATCTCGATCCTCAAGCCTGTCCGTGGCCTCGACCCCGAATTCTACGAGGCGCTCCGCTCTCACATCACGCAGGATTACGACGCCCCCATCGAGATCCTCGTCGGCGCCGCCGACCCGCGGGACCCGAGCCTACCCGTCGTCCAAAGGCTGCAACGCGAGTTTCCCACCGCCAACCTGCACATCATCCACACCACTACCCGCGCCGCCAACGCCAAAGTCGGCTCATTGATCGATCTTGCCGCCGCGGCCAGCCATCAGTTGCTGCTCGTCAACGACAGCGACATCTTTGTCCCCCAGGATTACCTCAAGAAAGTCACCGCCCCGCTCGAAGACCCCTCGATCGGCATGGTCACCGCGCTCTACCGCGCCACTTCTCACTCTCTGCCCGGCAAGTGGGAAGCCCTCGGCATTAGCATCGACTTCGCCCCCAGCGTCCTCGTCGCCCCGCTGGTCGGCATTCGCGAATTCGGCCTCGGCGCCACACTCGTGTTCCGCCGCGCCGATCTCGACGCCATTGGTGGCTTTCCGGCCATCGCCGATTACCTCGCCGACGATTACCAACTAGCCCGCCACATCACCCAGCAGCTCAACAAGCGCGCCTATATGTCGGAAGTCATCGTCGAAACCGGCATCGGCGACGACACCTGGGCCGGGGTATGGCAACACCAGGTAAGGTGGGCTAGGACAATTCGCGTATCCCGTGGCGATGGCTATCTCGGCCTGCCCGTCACGCATACCGGCATCTGGATTCTTGCGGCAATTTTGGCTGGTGGGTGGAGTATCGTACTTTCTCTGACGATAATAAGGTGGATAACGGCTCTGATTGCCGGGGCTTTCGTACTCCGTTCGCCGATTGCCACACGCTGGTTCTGGCTCGCTCCCGTTTGGGATGTCTGGGCTTTTGCAGTTTGGCTGGCCGGCCTTACTGGTTCGAGCGTGGTGTGGCGCGACGGCGTGCTCAAGCTCACCAAGGACGGAAAACTCGTTCGACAGGGGAATTGATGCGTTTCTCGATTGCGATCCTTTTTGCGGCTACCCTGCTGGCGCAGCCACAGAAAACCGATACCGCCAAAGCCCGTAAATCCTTTGAGCGGGTCACCCAACTCGAAGAGGCCGGCAAGTTTGAAGAGGCCATCAAGGCCTGTACGGAGACCCTCGACGCCGACTCGAATTTCGCCCTCGCCTGGCGCGAGCGCGGTCGCCTGCGCTGGTTGCTTGGCGAGACCGAATTCGGCAAGGCCGACCTCGAGCGTGCGCTCGCCATCGACCCCAATGATGGCGAGGCCTGGGTCGTCCATGGCGACATGCTTTCGGCGGCCGGCAAGCTCGACGAGGCCATGAAGGATTACAACAAAGCCAGCTCCACCGGCCTCGATTCGGCTCACCTCTACAACGCCCGTGGCGTCGCCCTGGTCAAACTCCGCATGTACGCGCAGGCGGTTGAAGATTTCACTCGCGCCATCAAGCTGCGGCTCGACTGGCCCGGCACCTATAAGGACCGTGGCGTGGCTTACACCCTGATGGGCAAGATGCAGGACGCCCTGGAGGATTACAACCGCGCCATCACGCTCAAGCCCGATTACGCCGAGGCTTTCCTCGAGCGCGGCTATGTCTACGGCCAGTTGGGCCAGTTTGAGCGCGCCATTCCTGACTTCACCATGGTGCTCAAGGCCCAGCCCACCAACGCCAAGGCCTACACGCTGCGTGGCGCCGCTTACCAGCAAATGGGCCAGCCCCAGCCGGCTGTGATGGATTACACCGAGGCGCTCAAGCTGCAGCCCAAGTCGCTCAGCGTACTGCTGGCCCGTGGCGCCGCTTATGCGGAAATGCAGCAGTTCAACGAAAGCCTCGCCGATCGCGAGAAAGCCGTTGAGCTGGCGCCCAACTCCGCCGAGGCCTACATCGCCCGCGGTGGCAGCCATCATCTGCTTGGCAATCACGACAAAGGCTTTGCCGATCGCAGCAAGGCCATTGAGCTTGCCCCCCGCATGGCCGAGGCATGGCTGGCGCGTGGCAGCGCTTACTTCCTGCTCGAGAAGTATGACCTCGCCAAGCCCGACCTCGAAAAGGCTCTGCAGTTGAACCCCAATCTCGACGAAGCCAAAGACGTGCTCGCCCGCACACTGGAGAAGGTCAAGCCCGCCGAGACGCCTGTGCTGGCCACCAAGCTCGAAAAAGTCCAGGAATCTTCACTCAGCGCCGTGCAGACCATGGCGGAAAAACAGGCCGACAAGCCCGTTGAGGTGGCCCGGGTGGTGACAGCGCCACAAGTGGCTCCGCCCCAGCCGGTGATCCCGCCGCAACCCGCCCCCAAGCCCGCGCCAACCGTCAAGGCCCCCGAACCGGCCAAAGCCGCCCCGGCGCCGGTAGACGGCGAGCTCTCCGCCGAAAAACTCAATGCCATGGCGCGCGAGCTCAATCAGGCTGGCGACTTCCGCAAGGCCATCGAGCTCTTCGATCAGGCCATCGCGAAGAAGCCCGAATTCTCGATCGCCTACAACGGTCGCGGCTATGCCTACATGCGCCTTGCCAACTGGAAGATGGCTGAAGAGAGCTTCTCGCTCGCCATCAAGCACAACCCCAGGTACGCGAACGCTTACATGAACCGCTCGGCCGCCCGCGCCAAGCTTGGCGATGCCGCCGGCTCACAGCAGGATTCCGCCATGGCCAAGACGCTCGGCGGCCGCTAGTCCGGCACACACCAGCGGCCAATCGCCGCCTGAAGCTCGGCCAACCGTAGGGGCTTGGTCAGAATTTCGAGCATGCCAGCTTCCCGGCAGCGTTCCGCATCGCGCGGCAGCGCATTGGCCGTCAGAGCCACAATACGCGTGCCCGGCCGCAGCCGCAAGATCTCGCGCGTCGCCTCATAGCCATCGAGCAACGGCATCTGGCAGTCCATCAGAATCAGGTCATAGTGATCCTGCATTGCCATCGTAACGGCCTCACGCCCGTTGGCGGCGATCTTCGGCACACACCCCACCCGCTCGAGCAACCGTGCCGCCAGCTTCTGGTTCACCAGGTTGTCTTCGGCCACCAGCACGCGCAGCTTGCTCACCAGATTGGCGAGGCCCACCGTCGGGATCGTATCGCCCGCATCCGGCTGCATCACCCCCGCCCGCACATAAGGGATCTCAAACCAGAACTTCGACCCCACCCCCGGCTCACTCTCAAAGCCTATCTCCCCATCCATGGCGTGCACCAGATGGCGCGAGATCGCCAGCCCCAGGCCCGTCCCGCCATAACGCCGGCTCATCGATCCATCCACCTGCGTAAACTTCGAGAACAGAATGCCCTGCTTGTCCGGCGGAATCCCGATGCCGGTATCCTCCACCTCCACCCGCACCCGGTCTTCCGGCCAGGCGCACACCCGAATCGCCACCCGCCCCTCGCGCGTAAACTTCAGCGCGTTGCTCACGAGGTTAACGAGAATCTGCCGGATCCTTACCGGGTCGCCCAGTAACATCTCCTCCTGTTCCCATTGCCAGGCCACGTTCAACATCACCGGCGAGGTCTTCAACTGCGGGCGAAACATGTCGCACACCGCTTCCACCAGCCGCCGCAGATCAAACGGGATCGATTCGAGCGTCATCTTGCCGGCTTCGATCTTCGAGAAGTCGAGCAGGTCATTGATGATGCTCAACAGCGATTCCGCACTGGTCCGGATCGACCCCACACAATCCCGTTGGTAGTCATCGAGCCTTGTATCCGCCAGCAGTTCGGCAAACCCCAACACCCCATTCATCGGCGTGCGGATCTCATGGCTCATGTTGGCGAGAAACTCGCCCTTGGCCCGATTCGCCGCCTCGGCATCGTTCTTGGCCCGGCGCAGATTCTCCTCGGCCGCCAGCAGCTCGGCTTCATACTTGCGCCGGTCGGTGGCGCGAAACACGATGATGAGATTTCGCACCTCGCCACTGGCTGCATCATGATGCTGGCGTGTATTCACCAGTGTCGGCAGGCGCTGCCCGTCAGCACACACCAGATCCACCGCAATCTCGTTCACATACCCTTGCATGCGCAGCAATGGGTCGTAATGCGTCTCGTAAAAGATGCGCGCCCCGCGCGTCAGCATGTCCTGAAACCGCACCCCGCGTGCCAGCGCCTCATCATCCCACCCCGTCCACTCCCGAAACTGGCGATTGGCTCGAATCACACCGCCATCAGGCTTGGTAACGATATAACCACACGGAGCAAGTTCGAAGAGGCTTTCATCCACGGTAAGGGCTCTCCGACTCTATCCAGGCAATCGCTCCAAAAAACGATTCATATAGGTAACGGTTTCCTCCGGAGCGCTCAGGTTCGGGCAGTGGCCCGTTGCCTTCATCACCACCAGCTCGCTCCCGGCAATATGCCGCTGCGTGTATTCACCAACCGCAATGGGCGCAATTGGGTCTTCACTACACTGCAGAATCAGCGTTGGGGAGGTAATCTTCGGCAGGTCCTGCCGGTGGTCGGACAGAAACGTCACCCGCGCAAACTTCTTGGCGATCTCCGGGTCGGCCTGACAAAAGCTGTTCTCGAGTTGCTCAGCCAGCTCCGGCTTCTCCGGATTGCCCATAATCACCTTCGCCATCGTCCTCGACCAACCGAGGTAGTTGCTGTCGAGAAAGTACAACAGGTCGAGCACATCATTGCGCTCAAATCCCCCGTGGTATCCCTCTTCGTTGATGTAGCAGGGCGATGGGCCGATCATCACAATCCCGGCACACCGCTGCGGCTCCCGGATCGCCGCCAGCGCGCAAATCATCGCGCTCACCGAGTGCCCCACATAAACAACATCTTCAAGGTCCAGTTCGTGGCAAATCGCCAACACATCCTCGGCGTAGCCATCGAGTGTGCTGTGCCGGACCGGATCATAAGCAGTGGAATCAGACTCGCCACAACCCAGATGATCAAAGACTACCGTGCGGTAGCGATCCTCAAACGGCGGCGTTACCCACCGCCACATTTGCTGATTGCAGCCAAAACCATGCGCGAACAACAGAGCTCGTTTGCCCTGGCCGCCGACGTGGACGTTATGTCGACTGTATACGCTCACCTATGGAGCATATCGCCAAATACTCATATTTGTTCATCCTGATTTCGGCTCACCGCTCCCCCCCGCCCCCGCTTATCATCAAATAAAGCGATGTCCCAGATTGAATACCAGAGCCGCAACGGGATTACCGTTTCGCGCACCACCTCGAAGCTGCCTTATTCCAAGGGGCTGGTGAAGTGGTTGCGCGAGCTCGACAAAAAGCGCGGCGTCTTCCTGTCCTCCGGCTACGAGTATCCGGGGCGGTATTCCCGCTGGGACTTTGCCAGTGTCGCCCCGCCGGTGGAGATCATCGGCCGTGGCCGCGATCTGGAGTTCCACGCCCTCAATGAGCGCGGCGAGATTCTCCTCGCCATGCTCGGCCGTGTGCTCGAGAATCATCCCCACTGGGCCGCCTTTACCCGCGAGAGAACGGTTCTCCGTGGCCTGCTCAAGCCCCTCCCGGCTTTATTCAGCGAAGAAGAACGCTCGCGCCAGCCCAGTGCCTTCTCGATCCTCCGCGCCCTCATCGAAGAGTTTGCCACCCCCGAGATGCGCGATCTGTTCCTGATCGGCGCCTTTGGCTACGACCTGCTCTTCCAGTTCGACCCGATCGAGCTCAAACTGCCCCGCGAAGGCGTTAAGGACATCCAGCTCTTCCTCTGCGACGAGATCTACCTGATGGATCGCAAGAAGGAAGTCATCGAGAAAGTCAGCTTCGAATTCACCGCCGCCGAGGGCTCCACCCGCGGCATCAAGCGCGACGCCGCAAGCGTGCCCAAACCGCGCAAGCGCAAGCCTGCCCCGATCACCGCCGATCACGAGCCAGCCGAGTACATGGCCAAGGTCGAAACCTGCCGCAAGGGCTTCAAGGCCGGCGATTACTACGAAGTCGTCCTCCGCCAGACGTTTTCCGCCCCCTATTCCGGCAAGCCCTCCGAGCTGTTCGAGCGCATCCAGATCGCCAGCCCCAGCCCCTACGAGTTCCTCATTCAGTTTGGTGACGAGCAGTTGATCGGTGCCTCGCCCGAGATGTTCGTTCGTGTCGAAGGCGACCGCGTCGAGACCTGCCCCATCTCCGGCACGGCCCGCCGCACCGGCGACCCGCTCGTCGACGCCGAGAACATCAAGCAACTCCTCAATTCGCTCAAGGAAGAGTCCGAGCTCACCATGTGCACCGACGTCGACCGCAACGACAAGTCGCGCGTTTGCCTGCCCGGCACGGTCGAGGTTATCGGCCGCCGCCTCATCGAGAGCTACGCCGGCGTCTTCCACACCGTCGACCACGTCACCGGCACGCTCGACCCCAAGTTCGATTCCCTCGACGCCTTCCTCACCCACATGTGGGCCGTCACCGTCATCGGCGCCCCCAAGAAGGCCGCCGCCCAGGCGATCGAGAATCTCGAGAAGAACGCCCGCGGCTGGTACGGTGGCGCCATTGGCCTCATCAGCCTTTCCTCCGGCGATATCAACACCGGCATCCTCATTCGCACGGTTCACCTCAAGGACGGCCTCGCCAAGTATCCCGCCGGCGCCACGCTGCTTTACGATTCAGACCCGGCCGCCGAAGAGAACGAAACCCGCATGAAGGCCACCAGCTTCTTCCGCGCGCTCGAGGCCAAACCAAACGAAGCCAAACCAGCTCACAGCGCCGCCATCAAGCTGCCCGAGCCCGTGCGCATGCTGCTCGTCGACAACGACGATTGCTTCATCCACACGCTCGCCAACTACGCCCGCCAGGCCGGCGCCGAGGTGATCACCTATCGCAACGGCTTTGACCTCAAGCTGATCGACGAGCTGCAACCCACCATCGTGCTCATGTCTCCCGGTCCCGGTCGTCCCGCCGATTTTGGCGTGCCCACCACCGTGCGCTACTGCGCCGATCGCGGCATCCCCGTCTTCGGCGTCTGCCTCGGCCTGCAGGGCATCGTCGAAGCCTTCGGCGGCATCCTCGACGTGCTTGATTACCCGGTCCACGGCAAGCAATCCGCCGTCCACCACCAGAACGTCGGCGTCTTCGAAGGCCTGCCCAACCCGGTCAACGTCGGCCGCTACCATTCGCTTTACGCCCGCCGCTCCGTTCTCCCGGCCGATCTCGAGATCACCGCTGAGACCGCCGACGGCATCATCATGGGCGTCCGCCACAAGACGCTACCGATCGAAGCCGTTCAGTTCCACCCCGAAAGCATGCTCACTCTCGAGGGTCGCGCCGGTCTGCGCATGATCGAGAACGCCATTCGTTCGCTCGCCCGCCCCGCCGTGCGATTTGCCTGAAACAGTGCTCACCCGAACAGATTCCTACTACAGATGCTCAGTTGTAGTCCCCACGAGCATCTTCCGCCCAAAGCTATTTCTTCTGGAGGGGGGAATGGCTTTGGGCCCTCATTGCTATCGTGGGTACTGGAGCTAGAACCACTTGCCCCATCTGGCTATTACCCTCATACTCGAATGTAATGGAATCCTTCTTTCAGGATGTTCTCTTCTACGCCGTTTGCGCGTGGATTGCCTATGTCCTGCTGAACGATTCGAGCGGTGGCGGCAAGCGGGATCGGGTCGGAGCCTCAGCTTAGTCCACTTATGACCGACGCCATCGTAATGGGTGGCGGGCTTGCTGGCATTGCCGCAGCTACGGCCATTCAAAGTCAGGGTTTCACGGTTCGCCTGCTTGAGGCCAAGCCTTTCTTCGGCGGTCGCGCCACATCTTATCCGCTGCCTCACGCGGATTCTCCCGCCCCCGAGATCGACAACTGCCAGCACATCCTGCTCAAGTGTTGCGTCAACTTACGCGACCTCTACGCCCGCCTTGGCGTTGCCGATCAGGTCGACTTCCAGCGCGAGTTCTACTTCATTGAGCCTGGCGGTCGCATGTCTCATCTGCGCCGTGGCCTGCTGCCTGCCCCGCTGCACTTTACCGAGAGCTTCCTCGCCGCCAAATACCTCAGTTGGGCCGACAAGATCGCCCTCGGCCGCGCCATGCTCGCCATCCAGTGGGAACGCAAACGTCGAACTGACCTCGACCAGATCACCATGGCCGACTGGTTACGCGAAAAGAAACAGCCCCAGCAGGCCATCGAGCGTTTTTGGCGTCAGGTGCTCGTCAGCGCCATCAACGTCGAGCTCGACCAGATGGCCGCCTCACACGCCTTTCAGGTCATGTGGCTCGGCTTTATGGCCACCAGCGATTCCTACGAGATGGGCATCCCGCGCATCCCCCTCGGCCGGCTGATCGAACATCTGCCCGGCGCCGTCGAGCGCCAGCCGCGCGCCGTCGTCGAGGCGTTCTCACCCGCATCCGGCGTCCGCGTCAATGGCGAATGGCTTACCGCCCGCGCCTATGTCAGCGCGCTACCGGCCGACAAGCTCGCCACCGTCGTGCCCGAATTGCCGGTCGATTTCAACGCCATCACCCCCTCACCCATCGTCGGCGTCCATCTCTGGTTTGAGCAGGCCGTTACGGCCCTGCCCCACGGCACATTGCTCGATCGCCACATCCAGTGGTTCTACAACAAGGATTCCGGCCGCTACCTCACCCTCGTCGTCAGCGCCGCCGACAAGATGCTGCGCATGTCTCCACGCGAAGTCGTGGACCTCTCCCTGCGCGAGCTCGCCGAGTTTCTCCCCGCCGTTGCCACCACGCGCCTCGTGCGTTCTCATGTTGCCAAAGAGGCAAAGGCTACCTTCCGCGCCGTGCCCGGCCTTGCCGCCAAACGCCCCTCCGCCCGCACCCCCATCCCCAATTTTTTCCTCGCCGGCGACTGGACTCAAAGCGGCTGGCCCTCCACCATGGAAGGCGCCGTGCGCAGCGGCTACCTCGCCGCCGAGGCCGCCACAGCCGCTCTCGGCAAGCCGGGACGTTTCCTTTTGCCCGATGTGGCCTAAACTGTTGGTATGACCAGCCGTCGTGAACTGCTCGCTCTGGGCGCCGCTTTTGCGCTCCCCGTTTTTGCCGATACCCCGATGACCAACCTCCGCGTGGAAGTCACCAACGACATTGGCAAGCCGGTCGATCGTGCGAGCGTTGTCGTCCGTTTCGTCAAGGGCCGTAGCGCCGCCAAGCTCGGCAAGAAAGTCGTCCTTAACTGGGAACTCCGTACCAATTCCGAAGGCTGGGTCAAGATCCCGCCGGTGCCGCAGGGTGACATCCTAGTGCAGGTCATCGCCCGCAACTACCAGACCTTCGGCCAGACCTATGAGGTCACCGAAGAAGAGCGCACCATCCAGGTCAAGCTCAACCCGCCCCAGAAACAGTTCTCAAGCCACGGTGACATGCCCACCGAGCCGGCCAAGAAGCCTTAGTCGACCGCGGCGATCGCCTCGATTTCGACTTTCACATCCCGCGGTAGCCGCGCCGCCTCCACGGTGGCGCGCGCCGGCGGATTCACCGCAAAATACTTCGCGTAGATCCCGTTCACCTTCGCAAAGTCCCCCATGTCCTTGACGAAAATCGTCGTCTTCAGCACCTTCTCATAGCTCGACCCGCAAGCCGTCAGCACCGCCCCCAGGTTCTTCAGCACCTGCTCGGTCTGCTCCTCGATGCCGCCCGCCACAATCTCGCCCGTCGCCGGATCCAGCGGAATCTGCCCGCTCAAATACGCAATGCCGTTATAAACAATCGCCTGGGAATACGGGCCGATCGCCTGCGGCGCGGCTTCTGTCGAAATCACTTGTCGCATGTCAAAACTGTAGCGTACCGACAAGGTCCGTGACCCGCGCCACGCCCTCTTCTTCGCAAAATCTTTCGAGCTCTCCGGCAATCCGCAACGTCGCCTCCGGGTCCCAGAATGACGCCGTACCCACCTCCACCGCCGTCGCCCCCGCAATCAGAAACTCCGCCGCGTCTTCTCCCGTCGCAATCCCGCCCAGCCCCACCACCGGAATCTTCACCGCCCGCGCCGCCTCGTACACCATCCGCAACGCAATCGGTTTGATCGCCGGCCCGCTCAGCCCCGCAAACCCCGCCCCGATCCGTGGCTTGCGCGTCCGCGCGTCAATCGCCAGCGATATCACCGTATTCACCAGCGAAATCGCGTTCGCCCCCGCTTCTTCCGCCGCCCGCGCCAGCGGATCAATCTTCGCCACGTTAGGCGAAAGTTTTACGATTAACGGACGCTCAGTAAGCTTACGAATTTGTCCGATAAGGCCTCCAAGGAGGACCGGGTCAGAAGAAAAGAAAATCCCACCGTGTTTCGTGTTCGGGCAGGATACGTTCAGCTCATACGCCGCAATGCCCTCGGCATCGTTCAATACTCGTATGACCTCAAAGTAATCCTCCGGCGCATATCCGAATACATTCGCAAAAATGCGCGTGTCGTACCGCCGCAGGCCAGGCAGCTTGGTACGCACAAACTCACGAACCCCAATATTCTGCAGGCCGATGGAATTCATCATGCCCGACGCCGTCTCCCACAACCGGGGAGGCTTATTGCCCTCAATCGGCTCGCGGCTCAACCCCTTCACCACAATGCCGCCAATCCGGTTCAAATCCACAATCTCCGCAAACTCAATGCCATAGGCAAATGTGCCAGATGCGGCCAGAACGGGATTTTTGAGCGGGATTCCGCACAGCGTTGTCGCCAGGCGGCTAGAGGAAGCCATCTTTTGGCAAGTCTAGCAAACCCCCAATTCAGGTCTTCCCTAGAAAGGGCTAAGGTTTTTCTTCGATGGGATATCTGAGCATACAGTGGCAGACTGAAACTGCCGAAAGACCTTAGGAATACAGTTTTTTGATTTGAGTTTCTCTTGAGACATACCCCAAACTCACGAAATCTCGCCACCAAGTTCTCGATGTTCGTCTCAGTCCTCGTCGGCTGGGTGATCCTCGTCAACATTGGCTACGACGTGCATAACGGCACGTTCGGCTGGGGTAAGGGTGTGCTCATGATCGGCATTCTCCTGCTGGTTGCCATGGCGATCGGCCGCTTTACGGCCACCATCATGGCCAAACCGCTCGAGAATCTCGCCGCCGGTATGAAAAAGGCCCAGATGGGCCAGCTCGAGAAGATCCAGGTCAGCCGCACCGGCGACGAAATCCAGTTCCTCGGCGAAGTGTTTAACGACATGGTGCAGGCGCTCAAAGAGCGTGACCGTCAGCTCGCCGAACATCGCGAGATGCTCGAGACGCGCATCCAGCAGCGCACCGACGCCCTCCGCGAGGCCATGGAGCGCGCCCTCGCCGCCAGCCAGGCCAAGAGCGAGTTCCTCGCCAATATGTCCCATGAGCTGCGCACGCCCATGAACGGCATCCTCGGCATGCTCGACGTTGTGCTGGAGAGCTCGCTCACCAGCGAACAGCGTGAAGAGCTCGAGACGGCCCAGCGCTGCGCCCATTCGCTGCTCGCCCTGCTCAACGACATTCTCGATCTTTCCAAGATCGAATCCGGCAAAATGGGCCTCGAGCGCATCCCCTTCCAGCTCAAATCCGTAGTCAACGAATCGATCAAGACCCACCAGGCCCGCGCCCGCCAGAAGCGCGTCGAGCTGCAGGCCGAGGTCTCAGGCGAGATCGCCGAAAGCGTTTATGGCGACCCGATGCGCTTCCGACAGATTCTGGGCAATCTGCTCAGCAACGCCATCAAATTTACCGACTCGGGCCACGTCCGCGTCACCCTGCGCCTGTCGCCCGACACGCGTGAAGACCGCACCGAATACGAACTGATGGTCGAAGATACCGGCGTCGGCATTCCCGCCGACAAGCTCGAGAAGATTTTCGACAAGTTCACCCAGGCCGACGGCAGCATCACGCGCCGCTTTGGCGGCACCGGCCTCGGCCTCACCATCACGCGCCGTCTCGTCGAGATGTTCGGCGGCCGCATCTGGGTGGAGAGCATCGAAGGGCAGGGCAGCAAGTTTATCGTCCGTCTCCCGCTTGAGACGGCCACCAAGCCCAAGCGCAATCCCGCCGAACAACCCGGCGGCGCCACCGAACAGGCCCCAGCGAGCGGCCCCAAGCTGCGCGTGCTTCTCGTCGAAGACAACGCGGTGAACCAGAAAGTCGTCCTCGCCATTCTCACCAAGCGTGGCTTTGACGTTGAAGTGGCCGCCAACGGTCTTGAGTCCCTCGCCGCGCTGCAGCGCGATACATTCGACCTCGTCCTCATGGACGTCCAGATGCCCTACATGGACGGCATCGAGGCCACCCGCAAGATCCGTGAAGACCTCGGTCTACTCCACCTGCCCATCGTCGCCATGACGGCCCACGCCATGACTGGCGATCGCGAGCGCTGTATTGACGCCGGCATGAACGACTACGTCTCCAAGCCCGTCAACCCCAGCACGCTCGTGCACACCATCCTGCGCCACATCGAGCAGAATCGCGCCCAGGCCGGGGCACGCCCCGCCGTGGCCGCCACCACCGTCGTCGAGGCGCCCTCGCAGGCCATCGATCGTGGCCTTGCCGCGCGGCTCACCGATAACGACGCCAATCTCTTTGAGGGCATGCTTCTGCTGTTCCTCCAGATGGCCCCCGAGCGCATCGAGAAGATCCAGACCGCTGTCAGCCGCGAAGACCGTGGCGTTGTCGAGCGCGAGCTCCGTAAGATCCGCTCCGCCGCCGAACGCATCGCCGCCGTCAGCGTCGTCGAAAGCACCGAAAAACTGATGGAAGCCGTCGAGGCCCACCAGCAGGAACAGATCCAGAACAGCCTCATGAATCTCGAGGCCCAGATCCTCCGCCTCTCACGCCACGCCGGCGCTGGCGGCAAGTCCTCTGGCGACTCACAGCTTAAAGCAAGCTAGCCTTCTCCTCAATCAGCGCCCACACCGCATCAAGATCCGCCTGCGACGTCTGGATGTTCCCGATCGCGAGGCGAATCACCTTCTGCCCGCCCAACACATTCGGCGACAGCAGCACCTCGCCCGACGCATTCACCAGCTCAAGCAATCGCTCATTCACCGCATCCCCACCCTTGTGCCGAAACACCACGAGTGAAAACTCCACCGGCGCCGACAACTCATAATCCGGATGCGCCTCAATCCGCGCCGCCAATCGCTTGGCCGCCTCGATCTGCTGGTGGATCAGCTCGGCCAGCTTCTCCCGCCCAAACGCCCGCATCACAAACCACAGCTTCAACGACCGAAACCGCCGCCCCAGCGGCACCCCATACTCGTGATAGTTCAACGCCCGCTCATCGCCCGCTGTCCGCAGATACTCCGGCACCAGCGAGAACGCATCCCGCAGCCATTCCTTGTTGCGGCAGTACAGCACGCTCAGATCCATCGGCACAAACAACCACTTGTGCGGATTCACCACAAACGAATCCGCCTCACCAAGCCCCGCAAACAGCGCCCGGTACCGCGGATCAATCGCCGTGCTGCCCCCATACGCACAATCCACATGCACCCACATCCCATGCCGCCGCGCCACCGCGATCACCTCCGGCACCGGGTCAATGCTCGCCACGCTCGTTGTGCCAATCGTGGGGATCACGCAGAACGGCGCCTTGCCCGCCGCCACATCGGCCGCAATCGCCTCCTCAAGCAGATCCACCCGCATCCGGTACTGCGCATCGACCTCGATCAGCCGCACGTTCTCCCGGGCAATCCCCGCCGCGATCGCTCCCTTCTCAATCGAGCTATGCGCATGACGGCTGGCATACAGCGTAAGCCTCTCATCGCTTGACGCATGCCCCTTGCGCACGCGCGCCGCCACAATCGCATGCATCGTGCTGACCGACGCCGTATCGAGAATCTGCCCAAACCACTCCTCGCCCACGCCAATCCACTGCCGCAGCCACCCCAGCGTCACCTGCTCGAGCTCCGTCGCCGCCGGCGAGCTCTTCCACAACATGCCGTTCGGATTCAGCGCCGCCGCCAGCATCTCCGCGAGAATCGCCTCACCCGGTGAGGAGTTCGCAAAGTACCCCATAAACCGCGGGTGATTCCAGTGCGTCGTCCGCGGCACGATCTCCCGCTCAAAGTCTTCGAGGATCTGGTCAAACGGCTCGGGCTTCTCGGGCCCCTGCGCGGGCAGCGCGTCGACGAGGTCTCCCGGCCGGGCATCCGGCAGCACCGGAAACTCCCGCGTGTGCTCCAAAAAGTGCGCCACCCAGTCGATGGCCGCGTATCCGTAAGTGCGAAATTCCTCTGGCGTCATCCCTCTTTAGAATCGCGCAGAACCGCCGGCAGCCAGTTGAGAAACCAGCTGCGGTATTCCTCAAGCGGCGCCCCGCCGAGCCAGCTCGTATCGAGCCGCATCGGCAATCCGCGCAGCCGCGCTGCCTCTTCCACCCCAAACGGCGTCGGGAACTTGTTCAACCAGTCGATGAATTCCTTGAGGTATCCCCACAGCAACGTCTCCCGCGCCGCATCACCGCTTGCCACCGCCGTGTCCAGCGCACACACCAGCTCCGGCAGCGCCGCGGCACACCCGCTGATCACGCCCACCGCCGTGCCCTTGCGCGAGGCACACAACGCCGTGTCATTTCCCACAATCAGCGTCTTGCCCGTGTCCCGCAGCGCATCGAGATACTCGGGGCGCCCGCTCGAATCCTTGATCCCCTGATACAAGCCCGACCGCAACAACCGCTCGGACACCTCCACCGGAATCGTCGCCGTGAAGAACGGAATGTTGTACAGATACAGCGGCAGAAACTTCGCCGCCTTCTCCCCCAGCCGCAAATAGAACTCCTCGATCTGCGCCTCGCTGTACTTGAAGTAGTACGGCGGCAGCACCAGCGCAAAGCTCGCCCCCGCCCCGGCCGCATGTTCCGCCAGGTGGATCGTCACATCCAGCGTCGAATGCGCAATGCCCACGCCCACCGGCTTCTTGCAGCGCTTCAGCCCAAAGCTCACCAGCTTCTCGCGCTCTTCCACATCAAAGTGCAGAAAGTTGCCCGTCGTACCAAAGATGCTAATCCCCGTCGCCGGCGAGTGGTTCAAAAAGTCGATCACCTCCATCGCCGCACCGAGATCAACATAGTTCGATCTCTCGCGCATCGGAGTCACCGCCGCTGCGTAAACAAGGCGTGGCGGGATATGATTGGGATCAGAAGTCGAAGACATGGAGTTTCCCAATTTACCTCAAAGTCTGAAGGATCGACGCGCATTTTTGACCGCGGGCGCATTTACTATCGTTCGCCCCGAACTCGTGCGCGGCAGTGGTCCCGCCAGGCTCAAGGCCGGGCTCGTCGGCGCTGGTGGTCGTGGCCGCCAGGCCGTCGTCGATCTGCTCACCGCCGACCCCAACGTTGAGCTCGTCTCCATCGGCGACATCTTCGAAGACAAGCTCGAGTCCAACCTCGCCTGGCTGCGCGACCCCAACCGTTTTCCCAAGACGCATGATCGCGTCAAGGTCACTCCCGAAACCCGCTTCACTGGCTTCGACGCGTATCAGAAAGTCCTCGCCTCCGGCATCGACATCGTCCTGCTCTGCACGCCTCCCGGGTATCGCCCCATGCACTTTGAGGCCGCCGTCGAGGCCGGCAAGCACGTCTTCTGCGAAAAGCCCTTCGCCACCGATCCCGCCGGCGTGCGCCGCTTCATGGCCGCCGCCCGCAAGAGCGAGGAGAAGAAGCTCACCGTCGTCAGTGGCGCCCAGCGCCGCTTCCAGCGCGAGTACGTCGAGACCGTCGAAAAGATCCAGAACGGCGCCATTGGCGAGCTTCGCGCCGCCTATGCCTACTGGATCGGCACTCCCGTCATCCAGCAACCCCGCGGTCGCGATCCCAAGTGGGGCGACATGGCCTGGCAACACCGCAACTGGTATTCCAACGTATGGCTCGGCGGCGATCAGATCGTTGAACAGCACATCCACAACATCGACGTCATCAACTGGGCCCTCGGCGCCCACCCCGTCAAGGTCATCGCCACCGGCGGCGCCGCCTGGCGTCCGCAAGACGAAGTCCACGGCGGCATCTACGATCACATCACCGCCGAGTTTGAATACCCGAGCGGCCTCCGCCTCTCAAGCCAGTGCCGCCAGTTCCCCAAGGGCCTCTACACCAACGTCAGCGAAATGCTGATCGGCGCCAAGGGCAAGAGCAACTGCCGCGATCTCGGCGCGAAGGACATCAACCCCTACGTCGCCGAACACATCGCCCTCACCCGCTCCATCCGCGGCGATGGCCCCTTCATCAACCATTCGATCGCCGTCGCCGAAAGCACGCTCACCTGCATCATGGCCCGCGAGAGCGCCTACTCCGGCATGGAGATCACCTGGGATCAGATCCTCAACTCGCCCCTCGATCGCAGCCCCAAAGACTTCGCCTACGACGCCAAAATGGAATCCTGGCCCCTCCCCGTCCCCGGCCAGTACAAGCTGCCTTAATGCTCGAGCGCGGCCGTTTTCGCGGCGCCCTGCTCGGCCTCGCCATTGGTGATGCCGTAGGCGCCACGGTTGAATTCCAACCCCGTGATACCTTCCCGCCCCTCACCGACATGATCGGTGGCGGGCCCTTCTCTCTCGAGCCTGGCCGCTGGACCGACGACACCTCCATGGCCCTCTGCCTGGCCGAAAGCCTCATCGCCACCGGCGGCATGGATCTCCACGATCAGGCCCAGCGCTACCTCCGCTGGTATCGCCACGGCGTCTGGTCCTCCAAAGGCTATTGCTTCGACATCGGCAACGCCACCCGCGTCGCTCTCGAGAAATTCGAGTCCACCGGCGACCCCCTCTCCGGCTCCACCGACCCCCACTCGGCCGGCAATGGCTCCATCATGCGCCTCGCCCCCGTGCCCATGTTCTTCGCGCGCGATCGCGCCGCCGCCATCGCAAACAGCCGCGAGAGCTCACGCCCCACCCATCAGGCCACAACCTGCCTCGATGCCTGCGGGGAACTCGGTGAAATTTTGGTGGATTTGCTCCATGGCGTGCGTCCCGCAATGCCAGCCTTGAGCCGTGAAGAGGTCCGGGGTTCCGGTTATGTGGTCGACAGCCTGAAGGCCGCCAAATGGGCCTTCAGTGCGGGGAATACGTTTGAGGAATGTGTACTGCTGGCAGCCAATCTCGGGGACGACGCGGACACAACGGCCGCGATTACCGGTCAGATGGCGGGGGCGTGGTACGGCGTGCGCGGCATTCCAGAACACTGGCGCAACCGTTGCTACCGGGCGGCGGAAATCGTCGCCCTCGCAGACCAAATCTACGAACTTGCCGTCAGGCCCTGATCGACTGCAACGTCGTCCTTGATGCCGACCAGTCGACGCGGGTCCAGCATGTGCATGGGCTTGAACTGTTTGGCGCTCCACCGGTGTCCCGGTTCAAACTCCACACCAAGGAAAAATCCAATGTCCTTGAAAATGCAGTAACGAACCCGGCCCTCGAAAGTGCCCTTTTCGTGTGTAATCTTCACCATCGCCTGTAGCGGTACATCTTCTTCGAGCTGCAGACACGCCCCAGACTGGGAAATGTCCTCAAGATTCGCTACGGCAGTATGGTTTTTACCCGTCTTATCACTCCACTCCACCTTTACCAGGTCGGCGCAGAGCATCCGCGGGTTTGCTCTCCTGTCTCGCATAACATGGATATCGGCCACTCCACCCCTCCTGATTATGAAACGATCCTTAAAAAATCTACCTAGGACTTCCTAGGACGATTTTTGGACTAAAGTTCTCAGATATTCGTTTCGCGTCATCAGCGAATCGCGCAAACAAATCGCCCGATCCACCGACAGGATCCCCTCCAGATGGTCCATCTCATGCTGCAACAACTCGGCAAAATCATCCTCCGCCTCAATCTGTTGCTTCTCGCCCACACGATCGTGGTAGCTCACCCGCACCCGCCTGCTCCGCCGCAGCCGCACCATCAGGTTCGGAAAGCTGAAGCAGTCATCCCACATCTCAAACTGCTCCTCGCTCATCCATTCCATTACCGGGTTCACCAGCTCATAGCTCCGCCCATGGATCTCGATGTAAATCACGCGCACCGCATGCCCAATCTGCACCGCGGCGATCCCGCGCCCAAATCCATGCCCCCGCTGAAACTCATGCAACGTATCCCGCAGGTCATCCAGCACCCCAGCCGCTTCATCCCACCCTGTAACCTCGCGCGATACTTCTCGCAATAGGGGATCGCCCAGTTCAATAATTCGCCGTATCGCCATACTGGATTCATTATCATGCCCTCCATCCCGCTCACCGTCGTCTGGTTCGCCGTCCTCTGCGGCTACCTGCCTTATTCGCTGGGCTTCGCTTTCCTGAACCCCATCATCCTCACCGGCATGGGCTTCCTCGGCCTGCTCGTCTCCGCCAACGTCCCCGCCACCCGCATCGCCATCCTCTCGAGCATCGCCACCACCACCCTCGCCATCCTCATGGTCAACCTCACCAGCGGCATCCCCCACCTCGTGCTCCCCTCCACCTCGATCCTGCTCTCCTCCTGGCTCCTCAGCGCGAGCTCCGTGCTCGCCGCCACCGGCATCCGCGCCCTGCTCCTCCGTCGCGGCTACGACGAGCCCCAGGTCCGCCTCATCCTCCGCCTCGCCTTCGCCACCCTCGCCCTCGCCTGGTATCTCAACTCCTGGCTCCCCTACGACGCCAAAATGTGGCTCGCCAGTCACACCACCAACAACGACCTCATCATCTTCGCCATGGTCTCTTCCGCCGTCTTTATGGGAACATGGCGTTTGACGCGATGATCGACTCCCAGAACGCCGAAGACAAGCTCACCCGGTTCGGCCTCGGCCTCCGCGTCGGCGTCTTCGCCCTCACCGGCATCCTCACCCTCCAGCTCGTCTCGGTCCTCCTCGGCTGGTCTGGCATGCTGGTCCAGGCCGCCATGGCTGTCTTCGCCTCCGCCGCCGTCGCCAACGCGCTTTCCCTGCGCATCTTCGAGCGTGGTGGCCTCAGCTTCATCGGCGTCGGCTGGCAGAAAGGTTCCCTGCGCAATCTCAGCCTCGGCCTGCTCGGTGGCATCGGCAGCGCCCTCGCCGTCACCGGGCTCCCTGTACTCGTGGGCATGGCTCATGTCACCCCCGATCCCGAACGCCCCTTCAATCTCTCCAGCTTCCTGTTCGTCCTGATCGTCATGGTCTTCGGCGCCATCGGCGAAGAGCTGCTCTTCCACGGCTATGCCTTCCAGTTGCTCATCCGCAAGCTCGGCGCCTTCCAGACGCTCCTCCCCGTCGGTGTCCTCTTCGCCGTCGCCCATGCCAATAACCTCGCGGCCGACTGGCTCTCCGGCTTCAATACGTTCCTCTGGGGCGCCTTTCTCGGCCTTTGCTTCCTGCGCTCCGGTGACCTCTGGCTCGCCATCGGCGTCCACCTCGGCTGGAACTGGGCCCTCCCCCTGCTCGGTGCCAACGTGAGTGGCTTTAGAATGGGGACAACGGGCCTCGTGCTCAACTGGCACGTCGGGCCGTTGTGGAGCGGTGGAGATTATGGGCCAGAGGGCGGCTTGCTCACCACACTGGTGTTGCCCGTTCTCGGCTGGTGCTTGTACAAAGCCCCGGTGCTGACCACCCGGCCCTCGCTGTTCGAATCCGCCTCCGAAGAGGAGTAACACATGCGCCTGATCAGCCTGGTTCTCATCCCCGCGCTTGCCTTCGCGGCAAACGAGAAACTCACCCCCGAACAACGCATCGAATTGATCCGCGGCCTCGCCAGCGAATACGCCACCGTCAAGCTCATGCTCCCGCGCTCCAAGTCCGCCCTCGAGTACGAGCTCGGCGGCAAGTACAACAAGGACAAGTGGGAAGACGCCTCCAAAGAGCGCGGCCCCGCCGCTCGCCCCGGCGACCTCATCCAGATCACCAAGGTCGAAATCGATAACGACAAGATCACCTTCGAGATCAACGGCGGCCTCAAGTCCGGCCGCCGCTGGTATGACAACGTCAGCGTCGGCACCGGCACCCGTGGCGTCCCCATCTCCAACCCCTCCGGCACGCCCACCCTCGGCACCGCCATCGTCGTCAAGTTCCCCGGCGGCGTCCCCCCCGTCGACGCTGCTGAAATGAAAAAGCTCCTCAAGCCCCTCTTCGATTTCGAAAAGCGCACCGCCACCGAATCCTACGTCGATTCCCTCCCGCCCGAGATCAAATCCGCCGTCAAGGAAAACCGCGTCATCGAAGGCATGGATAAGGATCAGGTCATCCTCGCCATCGGCAAACCGCGCCTCAAGAGCCGCGAATCCAAAGACGGCGTCGACACCGAAGACTGGGTCTACGGCCTGCCCCCCGGCAAGATCACCTTCCTCACTTTTCAGTCCAACAAGGTCATCAAAATCCGCGAAAGCTTCGCCGGCCTCGGCGGCCAAACCGTCGAAGGCCCAAGACCAGTCAATCCTTAGCTAAACTGTAGAAAGATCCCCCCGACTCTCAAAGGAGAATTTTTCCCAGTGGCAATTAAAGTAGCCATCAACGGTTTTGGCCGTATCGGACGTAACGTCTTCCGCGCCGCTCTTGGCAACCCCAACATCGAAGTCGTTGCGACAAACGACCTCACCAACAACAAGACCCTCGCTCACCTGCTCAAGTACGACTCCACCATGGGTGGCATCGGGCAGGAAGTGACCTACGATGCCGAAAGCATCACCGTGGGTGGCAAGCGCATTCGCGTTTTCGAAACGAAGGACCCCGCCCAGATCGACTGGTCCAGCACCGGCGCCGAAGTGGTCGTTGAATCCACTGGCCGCTTCACCGACAAGAACGATGCCGTCAAGCACCTCCAGGGCACCGTCAAGAAGGTCATCATCTCGGCTCCCGCCAAGAACGAAGACCTCACCATCGTCCTCGGCGTCAACAACGAAATGTACGATGCCTCCAAGCATCACGTCGTCTCCAACGCTTCCTGCACCACCAACTGCCTCGGTCCCATCGCCAAGGTCCTCAACGACCACTTCGGCATCACCAAGGGCAGCATGACCACCATCCACAGCTACACCAACGATCAGGTCATCCTCGACTTCCCGCACAGCGACCTCCGTCGTGCCCGCGCCGCCGCGATCAACATGATCCCCACGTCCACCGGCGCCGCCAAGGCCATCGGCCTCGTGCTCCCCTCCCTCAAGGGCAAGCTCGACGGTTACGCCATGCGCGTTCCCACCCCCAATGTCTCGGTCGTCGACTTCGTCGCCGTCACCGAAAAGAACACCACCACCGAAGAAGTGAACAAGGTCCTCAAGGCCGCCGCTGAAGGTCCCCTCAAGGGCATCCTCGGCTACACCGAAGACGAAGTGGTTTCCACCGACATGCAGGGCAACGCCAACTCGAGCATCGTCGACGCCGGCATGACCAAGGTCCTCGACGGCAACCTCGTCAAGGTCGTCAGCTGGTACGACAACGAGTGGGGCTACTCCAACCGCGTCGTCGACCTCATCCCCTTCCTCCTCAAGTAGTCTTTCGTCCGCAAGCAGTACAAATCAGGGCGCTCCTCATTACCAGGGAGCGCCCTTTTTGATACGCTCCCCTCCATGGCCCCGCGTCTGCTGCTCCTCTCCTTCGCCTCCTCCCTCATCTTCCTCGCCTGGACCCAGCAAAAGCCCTTCGCCGTCCGCCGCGTCGAGATGTCCATCGCCGCCGAGCAGAAAGGCCTCGCCACCCCCTTCAAGGGCATCACCACCGATGGCAACATCACGCCCGGCCTCTACAGGATCGCCAAAACCGGCGTCCCCACCACCGCCGTTCGTGATGCCGCCTCCCGCTTCCTCGCCTCCCTCACCCCCGCCCAGCGCGCCTCCACCCAGTTCCCCATCGACGATCCCGAATGGCGCAAGTGGATGAACCAGGATTTCTACGTCCGCCAGGGCATGGGCTTCGCCACCATGACCGACACCCAGCGCGACGCCGCCTTCGCCCTCTTCAAAGCCGCCCTCAGCCCCACCGGCTACCAGCTCTCCCGTGACATCATGCACCTCAACGAAACCCTCGGTGAGCTCTCCGGCGACATGCCACGCTACGGCGAGTGGGCCTATTGGATCTCCATCTTCGGCGAGCCCTCCCCTACCAAGCCCTGGGGCTTTCAGGTCGACGGCCACCACCTCATCATCAATTACTTCGTCCTCGGCGACCAGATCGTTATGACGCCCCTGTTCCTCGGCTCCGAGCCCGTCATCGCCACCAGCGGCAAGTACAAGGGCACGGTCATCCTGCAGCGCGAACACGCCGCCGGCCTCGAGTTCCTGCTCGCCCTACCCCCCGCCGCGCGCGAGCGTGCCGTGCTCTCCCCCACCAAGACCACCAACCACAACCGCACCGAATCCTGGCAGGACAACGCCATCATCCCCTACGAAGGCATCGCCGCCCGCGATCTCCCCGCCCCCGCCCGCCAGCAACTGCTCGATTTGATCGCCCTCTACATCGGCAACATGGACTCGGGCCACGCCCGCGTCAAGATGGAAGAAGTCCGCCGCCACCTCGCCGACACGCACTTCGCCTGGATCGGCGGCACGGATCCCAAAGGCGTCTACTACTACCGCATCCACAGCCCGGTGGTCATGATTGAATTCGACCACCAGCAACTGGTCGGCATCCGCCACCTCAGCAAGACCCCCAACCTCCCCGACCACGACCACATCCACGTCGTAGTCCGCACCCCCAACGGCAACGACTACGGCAAGGACCTACTCCGCCAACACCTCGCCACCCAGCGCCACTAGCAAGCCGCTCAAGCCGCCCGCCGCCGCCGGTAAGCCAACACCAACACCCCCACCGTCACACCCACTGCCGTCGTCGTCACCGGCTCCGGCACAGCCGCGTCCACCGCATTCACTTCCAGCGCCGACACCCTCGTCGCGGCACCACCCCAGAAACTCGCAATCTGGTCGGCCACTGCATTGCCCACCAACTGGTGCACCGCCGTCGTCGGATGGATGCTGTCAAAGAACAGACTCGTCGCGCACGAGGGCGCATTCGGCGTCGTCGGAATGCAAGGCGTCGCCGGATTCGTAAACCCGTAAACGCTCCCCCCATTCAACGTATCCACAAACAGGTTGTTGTAGAACCCGAACAGGTCAAACGTCGACAGCTTCATCCCCTGCAATCCACCCAGCACACCCGCCCACTCCGCCAGCCGGTAGTTGAAGTAATACGATGCCTCAATCCCCTGGTTCACCAGCCCGCCCTGAATCGACTCCGGAATAAACCCGATATTCGCCCCGTTCATCAGCAAAAAGTTCCGCGCCCCCGCCGCATACAACGTATACATCCCGTACGCCGTCAGGTCCGCCGCCGCAAACGCTGCATTGGCCCGCGCTGTCGAATCCGCCAGCTTCGCGATATCCCGCAGGTCATTGCCCCCACCACCCATAAAGTAAAGCGCCCCGGCATCCGCCGTGCCCTTCTGCGTCAGGTAATTGTTGATCTGCGCCAGCACCCCCGTCGGAAAGAACGAATCAAACGACCCCAGCGCCCCACCCACACCCGTCCTCGCCCCACCAATCGCGTAGTTATTACCGGTCCCTGGCACCGTGCCAAAGATGCTCAACGGCACGGGCGCCGGCGCGGCATCACCCGGCTGCCCCAGCCGCAACGCCACCTGCTCGGCCCATACCGGCCCGTTCGAGAATCGCCCATTCACATAAGGCGCCGCCGGCGTCACCGGCACCAGCCCGAACAACCGGGAATTCAGCGTGCTCGTCACCCCATAAATCGATCCCGTGTCCGTCAGACTGTCACCAAAGAAGTACAGATCGGTAAACTGCGCGCCCGGCAGAAGCGCCACTGACAAAGACAACAGAATCCAGATTCGCTGCAACATATTGGCCTGAGCGTAGCATAGGCCACTAACCCTTCGCAGTACCCCCGTCTTAAGCTCGCGACCCCAACCAACCCCCTGCCCCCAGCGCCACCACCACCGCGGGCACAAACCACCCTGGGTGCGCAAAGCTGGCCACATTCGCAAGCGACAGCGCCAGCAGCACCCCGGCCACAATCCACGCCAACGCCCCGCTCCTGCCCACCTTCGCGGCCAATCCTCCGCCCACTGCCGCCGCCACCCCCTGCGCCACACAAACCGCCCCAAACACCGCCTCCCCACTCAGCGCCCCATGCGCGCCACTCTCCCCCAGGGCCACCACCACGCCCGCCACCACCACCACCACCACCACCCCACCCACCTTGCGCCAAATCATAGCTGTATTCTCACCATTTCCTTTCAGAGCCACCATCGCACGTCCCCACCCCACCCGGCTTGAAAATTTCGGCACTCCACACACTTTTCACCCGTCGTCACACGGTAGTCGCCCGCCCCATTGAGCTCTGTGAGGCCCCCGGCTCATCAGGTTCCAATCCGCAACGCTACTCGCAAGAGGCGGTTCATAACTGATCCAACAGCCGGGTATAGAAATCGACCAACCGCGCGCTCAGTTGGCTATCATCAGCCACCCATTGCCTGACTTCCGCCAGGAAGCTCTCCATCACGAGGCGTACATCGCCAAGAGAGAGTGCCTCCACCGGCTCCGCCGCCGCGGAACACACCTCTCCCCCGCTCACCACCTCTTCAAGTTGTCCCGCCACGACCCATGCCGGCGCCGCGGGTTTGATTGCATACAGTGCCATATGCCAACAATCTCCCACCAACCCTAACCCCAAACCCGCCACGAACCACCCACACACCACCCCAACCGCAACAAAACAAACGAAAAGAAAAATTCCCCTCTTCTGCGAACGCCCCTCGTCCAAGTCTCAAATGCTCGTGCGGCCACATGCCCTCAGCACCAGCGGAATCAGAACTCATTGACCGTCAAATATGCGAACCACCAAACTTGCGCCACCACATCTCAAACTTTCTCCTTTGGAGAAACTATAAGCTGAACTGGTCCACCAGCGCCCGCACCTCGCGTAGCGGGTGCTCCGGCGCTATCCCTTCTTCGAGACTCACGTAGCTGATCAGCGATGCATGGTTCTGGTCGTTTCCGCGCAAACAACATGGATGATCGAAAATAATCCCAGGGCACAGATGGCGCACGGAGTTTCTCAAAAAGCACCTGGCCCACAGTGTTACCGATGTGCGCGGTCTATTCGGTTACCCATCTGCCCGGTTCGGACCCAAATCCCAAATCCGATCGGCGCTCATGAAAACTCCGAGTGGTCCGATGGC
>CAZBTA010000003.1:35524-59511 GCA_964494515.1 uncultured Bryobacter sp. | reverse complement strand
CCGCGACACAAGATTCCAGTGTGCCAGCCGAGGAATTTGACCCGCATGAGATTCCGGATGACCGCCTGCGACTGATTTTCACGTGCTGCCACCCGGCGCTGGCCCCCGAGGCGCGGGTGGCGCTGACGCTTCGGACGCTGGGCGGGCTTGAGACTACCGAGATCGCACGGGCATTCTTTGTGCCGGAGACCACCATGGCGCAACGGCTCGTACGCGCCAAACGCAAGATTCGCGATGCGGGTATTGCCTATGAAGTGCCCTCGCGGCAAGCCATGCCCGATCGTATCGAATCGGTGCTTACCGTCATCTATCTGATTTTCAATGCCGGATACATGGGGCGCTGGGAGTTCTGTACGGAAGCGATTCGACTCGCAAGCCTGGTGCGCGAGTTGACCGGGCCGGGCGAGCATCCCGAGGTGAGCGGTCTGCTAGCGCTGCTGTTGTTGCATCACGCGCGGCGGGCGGCCCGTTTTGACGGCAATGGCGATGTGGTGTTGCTCGAAGACCAGGATCGCCGGATGTGGCGTCAGGATCTGATTCAACAAGCGGCCACCATACTCGAAGAGGCAGGCCGCGGCAGCCTCGCGCTGCAGGCGCGGATCGCGCTGGCGCATTGCCAGCCAGCGAGCGCCGCTGAGACGGATTGGCCACACATTCTTGCGCTTTATGACGAGTTGTTGGGGATCGAACCTACAGCCGTCGTGGAATTGAACCGCGCGGTGGCGGTGGCGATGGTGCAAGGAGAGCGGGTGGCGCTCGCGGTGCTGGACGAGCTGGAGCAGGATGGCGAGCTCTCAAGCTTTCATCTGCTGCACGCCACGCGGGCAGACCTGCTGCGCCGCCTCGGAGAGCGCGAACAGGCTGCGGCGAGCTACCGGCGGGCACTTGAGCATGTGGTGAGCGAGGGTGAGCGGCGGTTTCTCGAGCGGCGCCTTGCGCTGGTGAGTTGATCGTTTCGCGGTGCCGCTGTCGCATATCGCGGCATGGAGCTTTTGCTGCGGTGGTGGATCGGCCTTGGTTCGGCGCTAGGCATCGTCCTGTTTCTGTTGGTGTTAACAGTGGGACGCGGACTCGGATCGGCATACCAAAGCGGGGCGCGCGGTGAACGCCTGGAAGCAGTGGTGTTGACCGTGATGATCCCGGCGCTGCTGGTGATGATGCTCGTGGGCGCGTTGCGGCCAGACTGGCGCCCGCTCCTGCATGTCACCTCGGCAATGGCGCTGGTGGGGGCGGGCGGTTGTGTGATGCTGCTGCGCACCAATCCGGGCGAAGCCGCCATGTACCTCTCGCTGCTTGGCAGCTGGCTTGGGCTTTATGCCATGAGGATGACGGCATGAGATATGTGGGATGGCTGTTGCTCTTTGTCTCGTCGCCCGCGCTTGCTTACTTCGGCTATCAGTCGATCCACCTGCGCTTCTTCACCGCACGCGTAGCGCCGCATGTGCCGTCAAAAACAGACAACGCGATTCTGAAGACCATGGATGCAGCGGCTGAAGCGGTAACCAACGCGAACCAGGCGCTGGATGTCTTTGCCCAAAGCATCATGGACGGTTTTGCTCTCGCCGCACTGGCGGGCGTCGTGCTCGCCTTGCTGATCCTGAAGTGGACGATGCGTTAGTGGTGCTGAGCCTTTGGCTCATAAAGGCAGAAGGGATCGCTGGCAAGCGCATTCCCCGTCGCCTCGTAAGCACGAGCCCGCGAGCCCCCACAGAGCGCGTGATACTCGCATACGCCACAGCGGCCTTCGAACGTATTGGGGTCATGCAGCGCCTGGAACACCGGCGCATGGCGGTAGACATCCACCAGCGAATCGAGCTTGATGTTGCCAGCCGTCAGGGGCAAGAAGCCAGCGGGACAGATATCACCGGAATGCGAGACAAACACCACGCCATTGCCATCACGGATGCCAAAGCCGCGAGCTGAAGGATTCTGCCGGATCTGCTCACCAGTCAAACCCTCACGCTTCATCTCCTCGATCGCGACGCGACGATAGGACGGGGCCTCGGTGGTGGCGACAACAAACGGTGCATCCTTGGCCGTCCGATAGATCCAGCGCATGAGGTCTTCGCCTTCGGCCGGCTCGAGCGGATCGAGCACTTTGCCACGCCCTACCGAGATCAGAAAGAACAGGCTCCAGCGGGCGGGAGTCAGCGGCTTGAGCAATTCGTATACCGCGGGGATGCCGGGAGCGGTTTCCTCCGAGACAAGCGTGTTTACCTGCAGCGGAATCTCGAGTTCCTGTGCCCACTTCATGGCCTGTACCGTGCGGTCGAATGTGCCGGGCACACCGCGGATGGCGTCGTGTTGCAGGGCGGTGGGGGCATCAAGCGAGAGCCCGAGACCTTCCACACCATGCGCCTTCAGCTTTTCGAGGATCTCGCGCGTGAGCCGTGGGGTAGCGGCGGGCGTGATCGAGACGCCGATGCCAAGCCGGCGCGCCTCGTCGATGAGGTCGTAGAGATCGGTGCGCTCCAGCGGATCCCCACCAGTCAGAATGAGTTGCGGCAGGGGGTCGCCAAAGTTGGGGATCTGTCGCAAGAATGCGACACCCTCTTCAAAGTTCAACTGCCCGGGCTGTGGCGTAGAGATCGCCTCGGCACGGCAATGGCGGCAGGCCAGCGAGCAGGCCTGCGTCATTTCCCAATAGATGTTGAGCGGGGTGAGCGAGAGATCACGAGCTACATGTCTCATGACCTCACTTTAAGCGAATCAGGGCTTGCTGAGGGGCGTAAGAGTTTCAGGAGGCGGGGCGGGCGCCATCCATTCGGCCATGAAGACATTGCCATCACGGGTGAACGCGATGTAGCGGCCATCGGCGGAAAAGGTTGCTTCGCCGGTATACTTGCTGCCCTTGGTGAGCTGGATCAGCCCAGTGCCATCGAGGTTGACCATGAACATCTCATACTGGTTGCCCTGGCAGGAGGGAAGGTTGGCCGAAAACACGATACGGCGATTGTCCGGCGTCCAGGCCGGGTGGAGCACGCTGCAGCCAAAGCTGGTGATCTGCTTTTCGTCGGTGCCCTTGAGGCTCATGACATAGATCTCGCTCGGCACCATCTGGGCACGGCCAAAGGCGAGCTCTTCCTTGACCTGCTTTTGCTGCTCGGCGCTGCGAGCGCGCGTGCTGCGAAAGACAATGCGGCGGCCGTCGTTCGACACATTCGGGTCGCCATCGAAGCCGGGACTGCGGGTGAGCTGACGCTTGTTCATCCCGTCAAACTCCATCGTCCAGATCTCAATGTCGCCGCTGGCCTGGCTGGTGTAAACAATCAGCTTTTCGCTGGTGGAGACGTCAACTTCAGCGTCATAGCCATTGGCCCCGGCCAGCCGCTCCATCTTGCCTTTTTCATTGTTGACGAAGATATTGAACTCAGCCGGCACGCTGCCGAGCATCGAAGGCGCACACGCATCGCCAGAATCCTGCGTAGAATCGAACACCCAGCTCTTGCTCTTGACGAGCGGCGCAATCGTGCGCACCGAGCCCTTGCCCGAGGTGGCCAGCCGGCGCGTCTTCGTGCCGAGATCCATCCAGTAGGCTTGCGGACACTTGCCCTCGGCCGCCGAGACGATCAGGAGGTTGCGCCCATCGTGCGACCAGTGCGGTTTGCCGCTTTTGCCATCGGTAGTCAACTGCGTGACTTTGGCGAGGAACTCGGTCTGCACCGGAATCTGCGCGCCAAAGCGCGCATTTTGCCCGAACAGGCTCGAACCCAGGAGAACAGCAGTCAACAACGAGTAACGCATGGATTACCTCAACAAATCCTCAAGCTGCAATTTGCCATCGGTCTTTTGGTCGCGATACTTCACAATCACCGGCGTATAAAGCGAAATGCCCCATTCCTTACCGATGCCCTTGGACACCTGCCGGGCGCCCGCCACAACCACCGCTTCCTCCGGGATCACCAGCGGAGAATCATCAGTGGCCACAAGCACCTTCTCATTCACCAGATCATAGACCGGGGTGGAGCGATTCAGAATCACGCCACTACCCAGTACGGCACGCTTCTTGATGATCGTGCCCTCATAAACACCGCAGTTGCCGCCGACCATAACCTCGTCCTCAATAATGACGGGCAGCGCGCCAACAGGTTCCAGGACACCACCAATTTGTGCGGCGGCCGAGAGGTGGCAATTCTTGCCGATCTGGGCGCAACTGCCAACGAGGGCATGGCTGTCGACCATGGTGCCGTCGTCCACCCAGGCGCCGGCGTTGATGTACATCGGCGGCATGCAGGTAACGCCGCGACCGACGTAGCAGCCATCACGAATGCTAGAGCCACCCGGCACAATGCGGACGCCGCTTTGCGTGCCAAACTGCTTGACCGGATAGGTGGCCTTGTCGAGAAACGGCTGACGCTGCGGATCGATGCTCATGTCCACAATCTGGCCAAGACGAAAGCCGAGCAGAATGCCCTTCTTCACCCAGGCGTTGACGCGCCACCCGGTGGGCGCCGTGGCGTCGGGCTCGGCGGCGCGATACTTGCCGGCGTTGAGCGCGGCCTTGAATTCCTGAAAAAGCCGTTGCTCGGCTTCGGTCAAATTCGCCGCCGGGATCTGAAAGGCGGCTTCGATCAATGCTTGCATTACAATCCCACCTGCTCGTGAACGGCCTTGATGCGCGCGATGGTGGCCTCAGAGGGCGGCACCAGCGGCAGACGCCACACCGGCTTGCAGTGGCCGAGTAGCGACATGGAGGCTTTGACGGGAATCGGGTTCGATTCGATGAAGTTCATTTCCATCAGCGGGAGGAAACGCCGCTGGATGGCGCGCGCTGTCCCGAAATCCTGATTCAGGCACGCCTCAGCAAGGTTGGCCATCTCGCCCGGGATCTGGTTGCCGGCGACCGAGATAATGCCTTTGCCACCGAGGCCCATCAGCGCGATCGTGACGCTGTCGTCACCGCTTAGCACGAGAAAGTCTTCCGGCACTTCGTGGATCACACGAGCGATCTGCGCCATGTTGCCCGAGGCTTCCTTGATGCCGATGATGTTCTTGATTTCGGCGAGGCGCTTGACGGTGGCGGGCTCGATGTTGACGCCCGTGCGGCCCTGCACGCTGTAAAGGATGATGGGCAGCTTGGTGGCCTTGGCGAGGGCCTTGTAGTGCTGATAGAGACCTTCCTGCGTGGGCTTGTTGTAGTAGGGCGTGACGCTGAGGAAGCCGTCGACACCGAGCGCCTCGATGCGCTTCATGAGGTCGATGACGTCTTCGGTCCAGTAACCACCGGCGCCAGCGAGAACGGGCACCTGGCCCTTGGCTTCTTTGACCACCAGTTCGACGACGCGGAGGTGTTCCTCAAGCGAGATCGTGGGGCTTTCGCCCGTGGTGCCGCAGGGCACGAGAAAGTGAATGCCGGCTTCGATCTGACGGCGGACAAGTTTTTTGATGGCCGTCTCGTCGAGAGAACCGTTCTTCTGAAAGGGAGTGATTAACGCCGTGCCGCAGCCTTGAAACATCGTCTTGTCCTTATGCAAAAAAGATCTCGCCAAATTCGTAAACGCCGGTCTTGCCCTTGATCCATTGTGCGGCCTTGAGGGCGCCGCGGGCAAAGCCCTCGCGGCTGCGCGCGGTGTGGCGCAGCGTGATCGTGTCGGCCGGGGCGTCAAAGCCAATCTCATGCGTACCGGGCACCGCACCGGCGCGACTGGCGCTCTCGTCGATGTTGCGGGTATAGCCGCCACGGCGCATCATCTCAACGGCCATCTTGAGGGTGCCACTGGGGGCGTCCTTCTTGGCGCTGTGGTGGATTTCCCAGGCCCAGGCGCCATATTCCGGGTATTGCTCCATACGGGCGGCCATCTGCTTGAGCGTGGCGAAGAAGAGATTGACGCCGATCGAGAAGTTAGGGCTCCAGACAAGCGCGCTGTTCTTTGACTTGACGTATTCTTCAACACGCGGCAATTCTTCGAGCCAGCCTGTGCTGCCGACAACGGTGGGAATACCAAGGTCGGCCAGCTTCAGAATATTCGGCACCGCGGTGTGCGGCGTGGTGAACTCGATGGCGACATCGACACCGGCAAAGTGCTCAGCCGTCATCATCTGCTGGTTGGGATTGTTGAACTCATCGAGGCGCAAGACCACTTCGCCGCCAAACTCTGGCGCCAGCCCCTCGATCATCTTGCCCATTTTGCCGTAGCCAACGAGAGCGATTTTCATTCGAATACCTCCGGATCGACTTCGGTAAAGAATTCCTTGTGCAACAACTCGACGGCTTGTTTGAGATCGGCCTGCGCCACGACGAGGCCGAGGTTGCGCAAGCTGGCGCCCTGGCTGATCATGCGCACATTCACCGGCTCAAGCGCGCGGAAGACTCGATATGCCACGCCATGCTGCCAGCGGATGTTGTCACCCACGAGGCACATGACGGCCTTGTCCTGCTCGATGTCCACTTCGGCAAATTCACGCAGGTCGGCGGCGATCGCATCGAGGTGAGCGACGTTATCGATAGTGAGCGAAACGCTGACTTCGCTGGTGGCGATCATGTCGACCGGCGTCTCATGGCGATCGAAGACCTCGAAGATGCGCCGCAAAAAGCCATGCGCCATCAGCATGCGGGTCGACTGGATGTTGACGAGCGTGATGCTCTTCTTGCAGGCGATGGACTTGGCGACGTCCTTTGTTTTCGGGCCTTCGGAGGTGATGATCGTCCCCGGCACCTGCGGGCGGCGGGAATTGAGGATCAGCACCGGGATGTTCTTTTCGATGGCCGGGACGACGGTGCTGGGGTGCAGCACCTTGGCGCCGAAGTAGGCAAGCTCGGCGGCCTCGGCAAAGCTGATGCTCTTGACGCGGCGGCCGCCCGGCAACACCGTGGGATCGCAGGTGAGCATGCCATCGACGTCGGTCCAGATCTGGATCTCGGTGGCGTTGACGCCGGCGCCGACAATGCTGGCGGTGAAGTCGCTACCGCCACGGCCCAGCGTCGAAGTGACGCCCTTGAGCGTGGCGCCGATGAAGCCACCCATCACGGTGATGTGGCCCCACGGGGTTTCCGAAAGGCGCTTATAGGTCTCTTCAAACAGCGGCGCGGCCTGCGTGTGGCGCTCGTCGGTAACGATCACCGTGCGGCTGTCGATGTGCTTGGCGCCGAGCGCGAGAGCCACGATGCGGCTCGAGATGCGTTCGCCAAAGCTTGAGACGGCGTCGATCGAGCGGGGGGTCAATTCACCAATGATCGCAAGGCCACGAACCAGCTCGGCGAGCTCGTTGAAGTGGTCATCGATCATGCGCCCGGCACCGTAGCCATCGGCTTCGTCGTGATGGTACTGGCGCAGGGACTCTACCTTTTCAAGCGCCTCATCGCGCTGGCCTTTGACGGCCAGATGGGCGGCCTCGAGCAGGCGATTGGTCGTCTTGCCCATGGCGGAGACGACGACGATGGGTTGCTCATGACGGCGCTCGTTGACGATCGAGGCCAGTCGTTCGATAGCGTCGGCGGACTCGACACTCGTGCCGCCGAACTTCATCACGATCATGGCGGCTAGAGCAATCCTTCGCTGTGCATCAACTCGGCATTGAGCACGGCCGCGCCAGCGGCGCCGCGGATCGTGTTGTGGCCAAGGGTGACAAACTTCCAGTCAAACAGCGGGCAGGGGCGCAGGCGACCCATGGTCACCGTCATGCCGCCATCGCGCGAGATGTCGCGGCGGGGTTGGGGACGGTTGTCTTCATCAAGGTACAGCAGAGGTACCGGAGGAGCGCTGGGCAGTTTGCGCTCCTGGGGCAGCCCGCGGAAGTTGCGGATATCATCGAGCAACTGTTCGCGGGTTGGCTTTTGGGTGAGCTCCACACTGACGGCGAGCGTGTGACCATCGATCACGGGCACGCGGTTGCAGTGGGCGCTCACACGAGCGTTGAGGAACTCCACCTTGCCACCAGCAAGATCGCCAAGGATCTTGAGCGGCTCTTCTTCCACCTTCGGCTCTTCGCCGCCGATGAAGGGGATGACGTTGCCAAGAATGTCCATCGAGGCGACACCTGGATAACCCGCGCCACTCACCGCCTGCATCGAGGTGGTGAAGATCCTGGTGATGCCGTACTTCTTGAACGGCGCAAGGGCCATGGCGAGCGGGACAGCGACGCAATTGGGATTGGTGACAATCGCGCCCTTCCAGCCACGGGCTTCGCGCTGTTTGGCGATCAGGGCGAGATGGTCGCCGTTGACCTCGGGCACGAGCAGCGGCACGTCGTCATACATGCGGAAGTTCTTCGAGTTTGAGACCACGATGTGGCCCGCTTCGGCAAACTGCTGTTCGATCTCGGTGGCGACGTTGGCATCCATCGAGGAAAACACGAGCTTGGGGGCGCCACCGGGCTTGCACTCGTTGACGGTAAGGTTCTTGACGCTCTCGGGCATGGCGCCATCGAGGCGCCAGCTAGTGGCTTCGCCGTATTTCTTGCCAGCCGAACGATCCGAAGCACCGACCCAGGTCAACTGGAACCAGGGGTGATTCGCAAGTAGCGCGGCAAAATTCTGGCCCACCATGCCGGTGGCGCCGAGTACACCAACTTCTATACGGGAAGACATCTTTCTAGCAGGGTCCTTACCATGTTTTGATAAATTTCCACCGCATCCAGCAATTGCTTTTTCGGAATTCGTTCTTCGCTTGTATGCGCGACGTGAATCGTGCCTGGGCCAAGGAGGTAAGGTTGTCCCCATGCGCCCTGAAATGCCGGAATGTCAGTGGTATAGGAAGCTACCATCGTATCAAACCCGTCGATTGAGCCCAGCAGAACAGCAGGGATGCGCAGCACTTCGTTCACTTCAACCAGCCCGGCGCAAGCCTCACGCACAGCGGTGACCGTCGAATTGCCAT
Source organism: uncultured Bryobacter sp. (assembly GCA_964494515.1). Taxonomy (GTDB): domain Bacteria; phylum Acidobacteriota; class Terriglobia; order Bryobacterales; family Bryobacteraceae; genus Bryobacter. The sequence goes on along the minus strand of CAZBTA010000003.1, from coordinate 50,695 downwards.
CGTCGACAAGGCGGATCAGCAGCTCGGCCTTTGCCGCATCGGGGATCACATTGGGGGCGCGCCCGCCGGAGATCAGGCCGATGTTGAGCGTCGAGGGGCCCAGGATCTCACTCACTGGCAGGGCAACTTTGCGGACGCGCTCGAGGGCATCGAGCAACTTGTTGATCGCCGATTCGCCAAGCTCGGGGTAAGCCGAATGCGCCATGCGGCCGCTGGCGACTAATTCCAGCCGCAGTGCACCCTTTGAGCCGAGGGCGAGGCGATTCTCGGTGGGCTCGCCGTTGATCAGGAAGCGATGCTTGCCCTTGGGGTTGCGCCCGGCATGATACGCGCCCACACTGTTGCGCTCTTCACCTACCACGAACATGAAGGCGAAGTTGCGCTTGCCTTCGAGCAGCAGCTTCTCGCCCGCTGTCAGCATGGCGGCGATGATGCCCTTGACGTCACATGCCCCACGCCCCCAGATGAACTCGTCATCCTCGCGCGAGGCGAAGAAAGGGGGAACGGTATCCATATGTGTGGATAACGTCACCCATGGCTCGCCAAAAGTGCAGAAGAGATTGTCGCGTTTGTCTTCGACAGCGATGCGCTCCACGGTGCCATCGTATTTTCCGGCCAGATCGCGGAGGATCGATTCCAGCTCAAGAGAAACGGGGAGTTCGTTGCCGGTGATGGATTCGATGTCCACCAGGCGGCGCGTCAGGGCTATCGGGTCAAACATTAAGCCTATTGTCGCGAAAGATCAGAGCCACTTGGCATCGGGTGTGGCTCGCCATTGCCGCAAGCGGTCAAACAACGTGGCAACTTCCGCGGCGGCAAGCATCATGTCGCGATTGGATTGGCGCAGCAGCCCCGTCGCCACCATCGTGTCGGCCAACTGCAGCAGACCGTCATAGAAGCCCTCGACGTTGAGCAGGCCAATCGGCTTGCGGTGCAGATCGAGCTGCGCCCAGGTGAGCATCTCGAAGTATTCGTCCAGCGTGCCAAAGCCGCCCGGCAGCGTGATCACGGCATCAGAGAGCTCGTGCATGCGGGTTTTGCGTTCGTGCATGGATTCGACCAGCACCAGCTCGGTCAAGCCTGGATGGGCGATTTCCTTGCCGGCCAGAAAGTGAGGCAGCACGCCGATCACGCGGCCTCCGGCAGCGAGCGCCCCGTCGGCGACAGCTCCCATCAGGCCCACTTTCGCGCCGCCGTAAACCAGCGCTTGCCCTGATTGAGCGATGAGCTGGCCAACCTCCCTGGCCGCCGCTGCAAAGGCAGGACGATTGCCCATGCTGGAACCGCAAAATACTGCAATGGCATTCATAAATGGAAAAGGCGGACCCGCCCGTAAAGGAAGACCCGCCGTTTGATTCTCCCGGGATTAACTAGCAGAACTGGTTAAATGCATCCTTGAGGCGATTGGACAGCGTCATCGCATCGGAGCTCTCGATGTCACGGCGATGCAGCGCAAACACAGGCTTGCCCTGCTTGAACAGAAACATCGAAGGGCTCGAGGGCGGAAACTCGCTCAGCAGGCCACGCAAGTGAGCCGTGGCCGCTTCGTCACCACCAGCAAAAACCGTGGCGGCCTTGGCGGGCTTCTTTTCGTTCTGCAGCGCGGCGCCAATCGCGGGCCGAGCCTTGCCAGCGGCACAGCCGCAAATCGAGTTGACCACCATGAGAACCGTTTCAGCTTTCAGAGCTTCGTCAACGGCTTCCGGAGTTCTCGTCTCTTCGACGCCAAACTTGGTGAGATCCTGACGCATCGGAATGAGAAATTGTTCTGGATATGCCATATCTTCATCTTCGCATCTTCCGCTACACTGCCAATTTGCATGAGTAGCGTATACACGCTCAAAGATTCCCCCTACATGAGCCATATGCAACTGCTGGGGCTCGTGTCGCCTGAGAGGGATGGGCGCCGGGTTCTCGATGTTGGTTGTGGCAACGGCTATCTGTCCCAGTTGCTCGAGAGCAAGGGCTTTCAGGTAACGGGAGTTGAGCACCCACTTGGCTTTGATGGGCCCCCACCGGCCGTGGTTCACGACCTGGAGAAGCCCTTGCCACCATTGCCGGGCCCCTTTGACATCATCGTGATCGGCGACGTCCTCGAGCACCTGCGCCGGCCGCAGGATCTGCTTGTGGACCTGCGGCAGTATCTCGCTCCCGGCGGAAAGATTGTGGCAAGTCTGCCGAATAGTGGAAACATTTACTTCCGGCTACACATCCTTATGGGGAGCTTCCCCGAAGACGACAAGGGCCTTTTTGACCGCACCCATCTGCATTTCTGGATGCTGAAGAATTGGCGAAACCTGTTCGACCGCGCCGGCTACACCTTTGCGGTGCAAGCCGTCACGGGCATCCCGGTCAGTCTTGTCGCCCCGCAACTTGGGTTGTTTGACGGGGTTTGTTATCATTTGGCACGAGCATGGAAAACTCTGTTCGCCTACCAGTTTCTGGTGGTCGCGAAGCAAAAGTCGTAGTCGTTATGCCCGCTTACAATGCGGCCAAGACTCTGCATATGACCTATGCGGAGTTGCCGCATGATGTCGTCGACCTCGTAATTGTTGTGGACGACGGCTCGAAGGACGAGACGATTCGCATTGCCAAGGAACTCGGCCTCGAGCTCTTTGTGCACAATCGCAACTACGGCTATGGCGCTAACCAGAAGACCTGCTATCGCGAAGCCTTACGCGCCGGCGCCGACATCATCGTGATGGTGCATCCGGATTATCAGTACGACCCGACGCTGCTGCCGCAGGTGATCGCGCCGATCAAACAGGGCAAGGCTGATGTCGTGCTGGGCTCGCGCCTGCTCAATGGCGACCCGATGAGTGGCGGTATGCCGTGGTGGAAGTACATCTCGAACCGCTTTCTCACCTGGGCTGAGAACACCGTGTTTGGCCTGACGCTCGCCGAGTATCACACGGGATACCGCGCCTACACGCGAGATGCGCTCGAAAGCGTCAACCTCGAGATGAACTCTGACAACTTCATCTTCGACCAGGAGATTATGGCGCAGTTTGTCGAAGTGGGTTCGCGGGTGGCTGAAGTGCCGGTGCCGACGCGCTACTTCCCGCAGGCGTCGAGCGCCAGCTTCATTCAAAGCTCCATTTACGGCCTTTCCATTTTGTGGCTGCTGTTCCGCCTGCTGTTGCATCGCATGGGTGTGATGAAGCAGAAGCAGTTCATCTCGCTGCAACGCCGCTACACGCGTGTGGCCGCGATGACCAACTAGCCCATGCTGCGTGGACGCCGTAGTTGGCTAATTGATCTTGCGATTGTCTTTCTCTTTGCAGCCCTGCTGATCCGCCCGTGGTGGAAGGCCAAGTACGTCGACAACTGGGGCTCGATTGAATCCACCTTCATTGCCGACGCGCGCATTCTCAAAGATCACTGGCCACGCCCGCTCTGGCAGCCCTACTGGTACGTAGGCACCCGCTTTGACTATGTCTACCCGCCGGCGCTGCGCTACGGCACGGCGGCGCTAGCCAGGTATTACCCGATGGAAACGGCTCGCGCCTACCATCTCTACACAGCGTTCTTTTACTGCTTTGGCATTGCCGCGGTTTACTTTCTGGCGCGGATCGGATTTCGTACTCGCACAGCCGCCTACGCCTCGGCGTTTCTCGCGGCAGTTGTGTCTCCCGGCTACCTGTTTGTACCCGAAGTGCGCGAGGACGGTTTTCGCTTTGGCACATCCAAGCTGAACGCCCTTGTGCGCTATGGCGAAGGCCCGCACATGACGGCGCTGGCGTGGATTCCTTTCGCGCTGGGCTTTGCCTGGGTGGCGCTGCGCAAACGTTCTTACCCGATGGCCATTGCCTCTGGCGCCTGTTGCGCGATGGTGGTGTCGAACAACTTCTATGGCGCCACGGCACTGGCGATGTTCTTCCCCATGTTGCTGTGGGCGATCTGGGTGACGGAGCGCGATTGGCGCCTGATACGGCAGGCGATCGTGATTCCGCTGGTTGCCTATGGTCTGACGGCGTTCTGGCTGACGCCCAGCTACCTCGAGATCACGCTGCGCAACATGCAGTACGTTTCATCGAAAGGCAATCTTTGGTCGAGCACGGTGGCGCTCATCGCCATCATTGCTTTTGCCGCGCTGACCGACCGGCGCTATCGCAATCAGCCAGACCGGGCCTGGGAGCTATTCGTCATCGGCTCGAGCATCTTCTTCACGCTCAATACGGCGGGCAATCGCTGGTTCAACTTCCGCATCATTGGCGAGCCGGCCCGCCTGGTGCCCGAGGTGGACATCCTGCTCAACTTCCTGCTGGTGCTGACCGGCATCTGGCTCTGGCGACGTGGCTTTGTCGCCAAAGGCATCGTGCTCGCAAGCGCCCTTGGCTTAATCGGCCTGCACTACAACTACCTGCGCCATCACCGCGCGATCTTCCCGGCCCCGACCGACTACAAGCCTTCGATCTATTACAAAGTGCCGGCATGGATTGCCGAGCACTACCCGAACGCGCGCAGTTATGTCACCGGCGCGGTGCGCTTCTGGTACAACACCTGGCACGACCTCTATCAGCTGGGGGGCAGCTCTGAACAGGGGCTTGAGAATCAGATGGTGATGCCGTCACAGTGGGAAATTGTGCTCGGCGAGGATTGGGAGCGCGCCACACGCTGGATGCAGGTGATGGGTGTGGATCTTGTTGCCGTGCACGGGCCCAAATCGAAGGAATGGTACAAGGATTTTCAGTACCCGAAGAAGTTTGATGGCCGCATGCCGGTCGTCTTCGACGACGGTGAGGACAACCGCATTTTTGAGATCCCCCGCAAGTATCGCTCGATGGCGCGCGTTGTGGATGTCAAAGCGCTGGAGAGCTTGCCGAAACTGGTGGATCAGGCCGATCTGGTGGGGCTGACGGCAATGGCCAAAGTGTTCGAAGAGGGCCCTGAGGCGCCCACCTCCACCCAATGGCGTGGCACCGACGAACTTCTGGTGAAGGCTCCGGTAAAGCCGGGGCAAACCCTGATCGTGCAGGTTACGCACGATGTGAACTGGGAGGCTCGCACCGCCGCGGGCACCCTGCCGATCCAGCTGTATGAACCACTCGGCTTTATGCGGATTGATGTGCCGCCGGGCGTTGATGAGATCCGGCTCGTGTTCCGCAAACCGCTTGAGAAGACCGTCGGCGAGGTTCTGTTTTTCATTACTGTGGCGGCGATTGGATACACGCTTTGGCGACACCGGGCAAACACCGCATCTTCGCAGCAGGCCTGATCCTGCTTATTGCACTGAACGTCTACCTCTACGGGCCACTGTTCAGCCCGGAGCAGCGGCCGTACAACGGCTCGATTGCCGCGGGTTATGCGGGCATCACGCGCTTCATCGCCGAGCACCCGGATCCCTGGGGCTGGAATCCGCAGCAATACGCCGGCCAGCCCACGCAGTTCACCTACCCACCGCTGCTGCCCTACCTGAGCGCGGCCTTGCACTGGGTTACGGGTATGGACCCGGCCTACAGCTACCGCGTGGTGACCAGCACATTCGCTTGCCTGGGCGCGGCAACGCTGGCCTTTGCGTTGTACTTCTTTACCCTCAACCCATGGATCGCCCTTGGCCTGGGCCTCGCTTACACGTTCTGCTCGCCCCTTTACGGCCTGTTTGAGAAGATTGACGCTGATCGTGGGCTTTACTATCTGCCGTGGCGCCTGCTGGTGCTGATCAAGTATGGCGAGGGCCCTCACGTTGTCGGCATGACGCTGCTGCCATTGCTCGTGGTGCTACTGCGGTGGGGCGCGGTGCGCAGGGGTTTTCCAGCGCTGTTCGCCATGGCCATTGGTCTCGCTATCGGCCCGCTCACCAATTGGCTGATCGCATTTTCTCTGACGATCACCGTGTTGTTGCTGATCCTGAGTGATTGGCGCAGCGCCAAGCGGCTCATCCTCGCCGGATTGCTCGGCTATGGACTTGCCTGCTTCTGGCTGACGCCAGACTACATCCAGACCACGCTGCTCAATTGGCCAAAAGACGCCTACGGCTATCAGGTGCAGCAGAGCCAATGGCGCCTCTACGGCGGGCTGGCAGCTTGCCTCGCGCTGGTGAGCTACCTGTTTCATCGCTACGGCGGGTCGTTTATCGTGCGCTTTGCAACGCTGGGGCTGGTGACCTTTCTGTGGATTGCCGCAGGCTTTTACTCTTTCGGCTTCGATACCATTCCGGAATCCCGCCGCTATGTGCTTGAGTTTGAGATGTTCGGCTTTCTCGCAGCGTTTGCCTGGCTACATGTAGCGCTGCAGTCGCGTGAAGGGATCGACAAGGCATGCGCCGTGGTGGCGCTGTTCGCGATCTCGGTTGCGGGCATGGGGCAGGTGCGCAAAAGCTTTAGTCGCGGCTATTCCGACTGGGGCATGCAGGAAACCGCCAAAACGCTGGAGTATCAATTGGCCAAGTGGTTGGCCGATCACCGGCCACAGGGCCGTGTGTTTGCTTCGGGAGCGTTGCGATTCCGGCTCAACTCCTGGTTCCCGCTGCAGCAGGTGAGCGGCACATTTGAAAGTGGCCTCAAGAACCGCATCGCCGCCGATTACTTCTATCACGTGCGCACAGACGCCGACACCAAACCCGGACAGGAAGCCACTGAAACCCAACGCGAACTGGCTGCGATTGGCGCGCAGTATGTAGTGGTGCACGACCAGGGCTCGCAAGAGTATTACCGCGACATCAAGAACCCCTACAAGTTCAGCAGCATCGGCAAGGTGGCCTTTACCCTGACGCCGCATGACTTCATCTTCGAGGTGCCTTTCCGCTCGTTTGCCAACGCCGTAGCGCCCGACGAGTTTCCGAAATCGCAATGGCGCGAAGACTTGCCACGATTCTTCGCCGCCCTTGCCGATAGCTCTCGCCCTTACCTGGCCGCACAGGAGATTACACCAAGCCACTGGAAGATCAAGGGTGAGGTGCCACCGGGCAAGCACATCAGCTTCGCCATGAATTGGGACGCGGGCTGGAAAGCCACGCAAAACGGCGCGCCCGTCACGATTCGCCGCACGCAAACCGGCTTGATGGAAGTGGTTCCACTGGCGGCGGGCCCTGTTGAAATTGATCTCAATTTCAGCGCTGATGGGCAGGCGAAAGTATTTGCGGCGTTCAGCGCTCTGATCTGGGTTGTTAGCATAGGCCTATGCATTCGATCGAAGAGATCGCAGGGCAGCACTTTGACGTCGTCATTGTAGGCGGCGGCATTAATGGCGCTGGCCTGGCTCGTGATCTGGCGCTTCGAGCCAACACGGGTGGCCAAAGCTTGCGCGTGCTGCTGCTGGAAAAGACGTTTTGGGGTTATGGCACCAGCGGACGCAACTCGCACCTGATCCACGGTGGCCTGCGCTACCTGAAGTACTTCGATTTTCGACTTGTGCGGGAAGCACTCCATGAGCGAGCAACGCTACTCAAGCTGGCTCCCGATGCGGTACGACCACTCAAGTTCGAACTTACGGCGAGCACGCTTTTCGACAAGTTGTTCTACGGCGTGGGTATCGGACTTTATGACTTGCTGGCCGGCAGCCATCGCATTGGACAAAGCACATACTTTGGCAAGCGGCTCGCCTACTGGGATGCCGCAAGCGACTCGGCGGCACTGGTAATCGACAACGTCCGCGATGCGCGACATTATGGGGCAACCTGTATTCACGGCCGTGCCGTCAAACGCCTGTGGGCCGATGGCGTGGAGCTCGACAACGGTGTGCGGGTGAAAGCCGGTTGTGTGGTGGATGCCCGCGGCCCGTGGATGGGCGGCGAGACAATGCGGCTGGTGCGTGGCTCTCACATCGTATTGCCGCGACTTTATGAAGGCACCCACGCCATCGCCCACTTTCACAGTGATGGCCGCATCATCTTCTTCATCCCCTGGGGTGACCTCGAACCCGTAACGCTCATCGGCACCACCGATATTGATCACAACGGTACCGCCGACCGCGTACAGATCTCGCAAGAGGAAATTGATTACTTGCGTAAGATCACGCGCAGCCTTTTTCCCGGCAGTGACGAGAAGCCCATCGTGGGCGCCTTCAGCTCGTTGCGGCCACTGCTGGCCGCGGCTGGCAAGAGTGCGAGTGCGACAAGCCGCGAGCATCAGATCGGGTTTCGCGATGATGGCGTAATCGCCATTCAGGGCGGCAAGTACACGACATATCGCTCAATGTCACAAGAAGCAGGCGATCTCGCCTGCCAGAAGGTGGCGCCAGCACTCGTGAGCCTGCACCCCACCGAAACAACGCCTTTCGCCGTGCCCACCAAACGGCCCACCACCATCCCCGAGCGTATTGAATGGGCCAAGCGTGAAGAGTTGTGCCCGAGTCTTGAAGCTTTTATGACCTGCTCGACCAACTGGGCATGGCAACGTTACTGGACACCGGAAGATCTGGCGCCGATCGCCGCGGCCTTTGGTGGCGGCGCGGAAGCGTTTCTTGAGCGTTATCAGGCATGGTCGACCTGAAGCAGCTTTCGCTGATTCTGCGCCACACGGCGGTATGCACGTACCGCAATGGCCTGCTTGAGACGGCCAAGAGCGCGGCGTTCTCGCTGCTTCTCAGCTTCTTCCCGGTGCTCACCACACTTGCCACGCTATTGGTGCAGGCCAATGCGGAGCGCGTGTCACAATCGATCGCCAAGTTTCTCTTTGAAGTAGTGCCGCCGGGCACGGAAGATCTCGTGCAGTATGCATTCACCTTGCGCGGCGCCCGGCCCAACTGGCTCATCGCGGGCGCGGCACTGCTGTCGATCTGGTCAGCAAGCGACGTAATCGTCAGCCTGATGGATGGTTTTCAGAAGGCTTACCGCACGCCCAATACACGCACCTTCTGGCGGCAGCGCTGGGTGGCCGTGCTGCTTGTGTTCTCCACCATTCTGCCGGCGCTGCTCGCGTCGTTACTGCTTGTCTTCAGCGAACGCATTGAACACCAGGTGCTCTTCTGGCTGGGGTTTCTTGTGCCGGAAAGTATATGGGCGATGGTGGTGGGATTCTCGAGTCGCGTCATCTCTGACGTAATCGCCATCTTGACACTCGTGGTGGTAACGAGTTGGCTGTATCGCTTTGCCCCAGCCGTACCGAAACGCTGGAACCGCGTCTGGCCGGGCGCCCTTGTTGCAACAACGCTGTGGAGCCTTGCAACGCTGGGCTTTGGCTGGTACGTTCGCAATATCGCCACCTACAACATCATGTACGGCAGCATCGGGGCCGCCATCGCGTTGCTGGTGTGGATGTACCTGCTCAGTCTGATCGCGCTTTTTGGTTGCGCGTTCAACGCCGAGACGGAGAAACTGAAAAAGGAGGGATTGATCGAATGAAAAGCAAGAAGCCAGTCGAAGTCATCACGGTCAAGGCCCCCGTTAAACGCAACCAGGCCGCACGAGTCATCAACCAGAAGGCCCAAACCATCTCTGACGGGCCGCGGCGGCAAAACACGCGCAAAGCGCAGGATCGCGCGGCGCTCAAAGATCAGGGAGTCATCTAGCAACACATCATGGGTTTCAAGCTTGCGGGAGATTACCGCCCACGCGGTGATCAGGAGAACGCCATTGCCGAATTGGTTCGCGGCCTCAACGAGGGCGAGCCACACCAGACGCTACTCGGCGTCACCGGTTCAGGCAAGACGTTCACGATGGCCAAGATCATCGAGACGGTTAACCGGCCGAGCCTCATCATGGCTCACAACAAAACTCTCGCCGCGCAGCTCTACCAGGAATTCAAACAGTTCTTCCCAAACAATGCCGTCGAGTACTTCGTCAGCTATTACGACTACTACCAGCCGGAAGCCTACATCCCCAACAGTGATACCTACATTGAGAAAGAAGCAACGATCAACGATGAGCTCGACAAGCTGCGGCTGTCGGCCACGCGTTCGCTGTTTGAGCGGCGCGACGTCATCATCATCTCGAGCGTGAGCTGCATCTACGGCCTTGGCTCGCCGGAAGCATATTACGGCATGCTGCTGATGTTGGAAAAGGGCCAGCAGGTCAAGCGCGAAGCGATTATCGCCAAGCTGGTTGAGATCCTGTACCAGCGCAACGATCAGGACTTTCAACGGGGCACGTTCCGCGTGCGTGGCGATGTGATCGAGGTTTATCCCACCTATGACGACAACGCCATCCGGATCGAGATGTGGGGTGATGAGATCGAGCAGATCTCGCTGGTGGACCCGTTGCTGGGCTCGGTGCACCGCACGTTTGAGCGGCTGCCGATTTACCCCAAAAGCCACTACGTGTTGACGCCGGTGAACAAGGAACAGGCGGTCGTCACCATCGAGCAGGAACTCGTCAGCTGGCATGCCGAGCTCGAAAAGCAGGGCCGGCTGATTGAAGCCCAGCGCATCTGGCAGCGCACGCAATTTGACCTTGAGATGATTCGCAGCATCGGTTACTGCCATGGCATTGAGAACTACTCACGCCACTTTACGGGCCGCCTGCCGGGCGAGGCGCCGCCAACGCTGCTCGACTATCTGCCGGCGGATTCGATTCTGTTTGTCGACGAATCGCACGTCACCATGCCGCAGATCGGTGGCATGTGGGGCGGCGACCGTTCGCGCAAAGAGAATCTGGTGAAGTACGGGTTCCGTATGCCGAGCGCGCTCGATAACCGGCCGCTCACGTTTGAAGAGTTTGAGAATCGCATCCACCAGGCGATCTACGTCTCGGCCACTCCCAGCGCCTACGAGCTCACCAAGAGCAGCGGTGTGGTGGTGGAACAGATCATTCGCCCGACGGGCCTGCTCGACCCTGAAGTGGAAGTGCGCCCGATCAAGGGCCAGGTGGATGACCTGCTGCGCGAGATCCGCGCCCGCATCGACAAGAACGAGCGCGTGCTCATCACGACATTGACCAAGCGCATGAGCGAGGACTTGGCCGAGTACTACAAGGAAGCCGGGATCAAGTGCGAGTACTTGCACTCGGAAGTCTCGACGCTCGACCGCGTCAAGATTCTGCGTGATCTGCGCAAGGGCGAATTCGATTGCCTGATCGGCGTTAACCTGCTGCGCGAAGGCCTGGATTTGCCTGAAGTTTCGTTGGTGGCGATTCTTGACGCCGACAAGGAAGGCTTCTTGCGGTCGGTCAGCTCCCTGATCCAAACCATTGGCCGCGCCGCGCGCAATCTGAACGGCAAAGCGATTCTCTATGCCGATGTCATGACCGATTCGATGAAGCGCGCGATTGAAGAAACCGTTCGTCGTCGTGAAATTCAGAAGGACTACAATGAGCGGAATGGCATTACTCCGCAGTCGATCATCAAGCCCATCGACTTGCACCTCGTAAAGCTGGCTGAAGCGGATTACGTCACCATTCCGCTCGAAGAAGAAAAGCCGGACGAAGTGGATACGATGAGCGCCGATCAGCGTGACAAGCACATCGCTGAGCTCGAACAGAAGATGAAAGACGCGGCTAAGAATTTTGAGTTTGAGAAGGCCGCCCAGTTGCGCGACCGAATTAAGGCCTTGAGGAGCAAATTCTTGCATGGTGAAGGGGCCGAAGACAGGGCTGATCGCTGAGGGCTCTGTCAGTCAATCTTGGGTTTCCAGGCTGCCTGGTCTGAGGCGGAATCTGGGACCAGTGATGGGTTTATCACTGCGTAACGCGAGTCGCGTGGTCAACATGATCAAATGCGGCGTGGCTACCGACTCGTGCGCGGAAATGCGGAAGTGCGAGCTGATCTTAATTTGCGTCCCCGATGCAGAATTAGCCAAGTGGGTAGACAACATTACGGCCAGCTTTGACTCGTGCCCCAAGGTGGGCTTTGTGTGCTGCTCGGAGAAGTCGGATAGTGGCGCGCTCGAGAAGGTGCGCGAACTGGGGGCCTCGGTGGGTTCGCTGAGCGAGATGGAGGGCTTCTCCGGCAAGCGCTATCTATATGAGGGCGATAACATCGTGCTGCATCGCCTGCGGCGATTGATTGAAGAAGACGGCACGGCGCGCATCGTGGAAATGGGGCAGAAAAAGCGGGCCGTTTATGCGGCTGGTCTCAGCTTTGCGTCGGGGATGACGTTCCCCATGATTTCGGCCGCCGTGGATACGATGCGGGCGGCGGGGCTCGACGGCAAGGTGGCCGAAAGCGCGGTGGAAGCAGCCGTCACTGGCGCTGTTCGTGCTTATCTGCGCGCGGGGCGGCGCGGCTGGGCGGGACCGGTGGCCAAGGCCGACCGCGATGAGTTGAAGCGCCAGTACGACGCGTTATTTGAGGTGGATGAGGATCTCGCCGAGATGTACCTGAAGATTGCTCTCGATTATCTGGTGGAAGTAGCGGCCCGGCCGCGCAACAACAACCTCGCCAAGAGTGGCACCTGATGCCCGCACTTTGTTTTGCCGGTGAAGTGATTCTGCCTGACCACACGCTGCCTCGTGGCTACGTCACGGTGGACGGAGATCGCATTACGGCGGTCAGCGAGACCAGGCCCGCAGACCTCGAGATCATTGAGGCACGCTACATCGCTCCAGGCTATATCGATATTCACGTGCATGGCGGCGATGGCGCCGACTACATGGATGGCACTGTGGAGGCGGTGCGCGCGACAAATCGCGCCCACCTGCGCCGTGGCACAACCACCATCTTTCCCACCACCACCACCGGCACAACCGATGAGCTGGCCGCGATGCTCGACGCCTGCGTGAGCGTGCGCGACAAGTGGCAGCCCAGCGACGGAGCACGCATCGCGGGCGTGCACTATTACGGCCCTTACTTTGCGCCCGACAAAGTGGGCTGCCATTCCGCGGATGGCCGCCGCGACCCTGCCCGTGAAGAGTACGAGCGCTTTCTGGCCCTCGGCATCATCCGCATTGCTACCTGCGCGGCCGAGCTCGATGGCGCCCTCGACTTCTATCGCGCCGCTCGTGAGGCGGGGTGTCTGGTGACATGTGGCCACTCAAACTCGACCTGGAGCGAGATGCAAGCCGCGTTCGATGCCGGCATGAGGCATGTGGATCACTTCTGGTGCGCCATGAGCTCGGTGCCTTCGATTCGCGCGCGACTGGGCACGCCGATGCAGGGCAGCATGGAGCAATTTGTTCTCGCCGAGGCCGAGATGAGCACTGAGGTGATTGCCGACGGCTGCCATCTGGCGCCGGAGCTTCTCGAGTTTGCCTGGCGGATGAAGGGCGCCTCACGCCTGCTGCTGGTGACGGATGCCAATCGGGCACTCGGCATGCCCCCGGGACGTTACCGCTTTGGTCATGAGCAGACAGGCTCGTGGTTTGAGAGCGATGGGCACGTGGGGTTCGTGCCTGGCAAGGGCCTTGCGTCATCCGTCGTGGGCATGGATGAAATGGTGCGAGGCATGCGGCGAGCCACCCGGGCGCCACTGCACGAGATTGTGCGCATGGCCTCGCTCACGCCGGCCGAGCGCACGGGCATCAGCGCTACCGCTGGTAGCCTCGAGGTGGGCAAGTATGCCGACCTGCTCTTGCTTGATGATGCCCTGGCGATCGAAGGCATCTATCTGGCCGGGGAGCGCGTAGACTGGTAGCACGCTATGGCTGCTTGTCGAGGTTCGATTAGCGCGCTTCTGCTGTACGACGTTGCCGAGGAGATTGACCTCAAGGCATTGCGGGCTCTGATTGGGGCCGAAGTGCCGCTACGCTCGCCCGAGTTTCGTACTGGCGCCCCACAATATGTGCGATTCGAACAACCTCCTGTAGCCGAGCCCTGCGATTCGTTCCATTTGGCGACTGGCGAGGCAGTGGATGCGCGTCTGCGTTACTTCGACTATGGTGTGGTCAGCCTCGAGATTGAGCTGCATTTTGATGTCGACTGGGATGAGCTGATTCGCCTTTCGCACCGGTGGATCGAAGCGGGCGAGGTGGAGCAGCGCGGGCTTGAGATCGTGCGGCGGCACGTCAACGCGGTGCGGACATCCCTGCGCAAACCTTATGCGGAATGGCTCGATGAGGCTTACTACGTTGTGCATCTGCATGAGGTGCGCGATGAATCGGGCCATGCACTCAACGGACCCGAGTTGCTGTCGTCGCATGGTTCACAGCTGGCGCGCATCTTGCGCGGCGAAATCAGTGCGTTGAGTGAGGGCGAGCAGAAGGAAGTGCTGGCTTCGAGTCTTTCCTACTTTCCGGCGGACTTGCTGCTGGTTGGCTGGCTCGCGGCCATTGTTTACGATACGCCGCACGGGGCTGCGCCTGTGCTCGAGTTGCTCGAGTATGCCAACACGCAGTTGCTCGAATATCGCCGCTACGACGAGATCCTGTCCGGTGTACTCAAGCAAACCTACGCGCTGCTCGAGAAAAGTGGCGGCATCTTTTCGAGCTGGCACCTGGCGCGCGAGGCCAAGCGCATGAATCGCCTGCGCCTTGAAGTCATGGAGCTCACCGAGCGCACGGATAACGCGATCAAGTTTCTCAGCGATATGTTCTACGCACGCGCATACCGGCTGGCGGCGGCCAAAGTGGGCGCAATCGACTATCGCAATCTGGTGGACCAGAAGCTCAAGACCGCCGGCGAGCTGTATCACTTCATGGTGAACGAGTTTCGCGAGGCACGCGCTTTCTTGATGGAACTGACGATTGTCGTCATCCTGATCATCGAGTTGCTGCCAGTGCTCAAGGTAAAGTAGACGATTGATGGAATCCTCGCTCGTCGTCAGTTTCGACGCTGGCACCACGTCGGTCAAGACACTCGTATTCGATCAGGCCGCGCGGCCTGTGATCACTACCCAATCGGTTGGCTATGATCTCCGCACCACTTCTGATGGCGGCGTTGAGATCGAAGTGGCTGACCTGTTTGCCGCCGCTCTGACGAGCCTCGATCAGGCCCATCAGGCGCTGTCGCAGCTGGGGCGCACCCCAAGTGCAATGGCGATGTGCACGTTCTGGCACTCATTTCTCGGGGTTGGCGCGGACGGCAAGCCCTCGAGCCCAATCCTCCATCTGCTCGACACGCGCAGCCAGCCGGCGGCCGAGGCGCTGAAGCGCGAGCTGGATCAGAAACAGTTTCATTCCCGCGTGGGCACCGTCTTTCACCCCAGCTACTGGCCGGCCAAGATGAAGTGGCTGCGGGAACAGCGGCCTGAATGGTTTGCCGCCTCGCGCCAGTGGATGAGCTTTGGCGAATTCCTCTTCCTCGAATTTTTCGGCAAGGCCCATGCGGCGACTTCGATGCTTTCGGCCACCGGCCTCTGGAACTCCAACACCCATGACATCGCGCGCCAGCCGCGCATGCTGCGCGGCACTCAGCGGCAGGT
>CAZBTA010000003.1:4545-35514 GCA_964494515.1 uncultured Bryobacter sp. | reverse complement strand
CCCAGAGCTACGATGCCGAGCTTGTCGCGCATCTGGGGCTCGAATCGGGGCAACTGGCTGATCTCTCCGTGCTTGACCAGCCGGCACAAGGCCTGAAGCCAGAGTACGCCTCACGCTGGCCGCTGTTTGCCAATATCCCGTGGTTCCCAGCCATCGGCGATGGCGCCGCGAACAACATTGGCTGCGGCAGTGATCAACCCAACAGCTTTGCCCTGATGGTGGGCACAACCGGCGCCATGCGCGCCGTCTTTGAGCGGCCAACCGTCGAGATCCCGGAAGGCCTGTGGTGCTACCGGCTCGACCCGCGACGCTTTGTGCTGGGTGGCGCGCTGTCGAATGGCGGCAAGGTTTTTGAATGGGTTACCGAGCGCTTTGTCATGCCCGCCGATTGGGAACAACAGCTAAGCCGCGTCGAGCCGGGTTCGCATGGTTTGACGGTTTTGCCGCTGTTTGCCGGAGAGCGCAGCACGAAGTGGCGCGCGGACGCCCGTGGCGCGATTACGGGGCTGAACCTCAACACCACAACGGTGGAGATCCTGGCGGCGTCGCTCGAGAGCGTGGCGCTGCGCTTCCGGCTGCTGTACGAGATTCTGGCCGACCGCATCGGTACGCCCGAGCGCGTCATCGGTACCGGCGAGGCGCTGCGGCGCAGCACGGTATGGACCCAGATGATGGCCGATGCCCTGGGTCGCCCCGTGGTGGCGAGTATGGAAAAGGAAACCTCGGCCCGCGGCGCGGCAATGCTGGTGCTCGAGCGTATTGGCGCCGTGCGGCACTTGAGCGAGATCCCGTCGGCTACCGGCGAGACCTATGAGCCGCGTCCACAGCATGCCGATGCGTATGCTGCTTTGCTCGACCGGCAGAAGACGCTTTATCGTCGACTATTCGAAACCGAGTAAGAATTTTTGAGCCACATCCGCCCGTATTCGCACTGATAGCGGGCAGTTATGGAAAAGCAAAAATTCTATCTCTCGCTACTCGCGCTACTGCTTGTGCCCGTTTTGCGCCTCGACGGCGCGTTCTTTGTCATTCCTACCGGCAATGCTAATGCTGAGGCCAATTCAGGACAGAATTCCATGGTTCGCAATTCGGGATTCGCGCGGTCCTACCAGATGGGCATCAAGGCGGGCAATCTTGCTGACTTGCCTGTTGGGTCGACGATTACCGGATTTAGCTTTCGCCTCGATGCTGGCCAAACTACGTGGCCGCCAACGGACGTCACCTGGAGCGACTACGAGATTACGTTTGCCGAATGGACGAATGCAGCAAATGGATTTTCAATTGTTTACAGCCAGAACATGACCAACCCCGTGCTCGTGCACGATGGAGCGCTTACGATCGGGGCAAGCTCGCTGGTGGGTGGCGTGGGGGCGAACCCATGGGGCCCGACGATCGCGTTTCAGACGCCTTATGTTTATCAGGGCGGGGCGCTCTCGATCATGATTCGCCATGATGGCAGCAATGCCAGTACAACCCGGTTTCTGGATGCGGTTTCGTACTCATTCGCTGACGGCTTCGTAGCGCAATTGTCGTCAGTCAGAAATGCGACTGCTTCGAGTGATGCCGCGAGCTTAACGGTGTTGCGCCTCGAATACACCTCCGCGGCGGAATCGAGCGCGGTGCCCGAGCCATCCACCATGGGCATCGGAGCCGTCGCCTTGACGGCAATCCTTTGGCGGCGGGCGCATCGTTTGCGAAACTAGTGGCAATGGCCGCTACCCCTTCTCCGGAGCTTCTGGCTCGTGCCGCAAAGATCGAGGTTCTCCTCATGGATGTCGATGGTGTTCTCACGGATGGACGCCTCTACAACATCCCGTTTCCGGATGGCTCGATTCTCGAAACCAAAGCGTTCGACTCGCAGGACGGCATCGCCCTGCAGTGGCTGAACTGGCACGGCGTTGCCTCGGGCGTGATCTCAGGTCGTGTCTCACCGGCAACGGTGGAGCGCGCCCGGCAGGCCAAAATGAAGTACGTCTACCAGGGGCACATCGAGAAGATTCCGATTCTTGAGGAGATCCTGGCCGACGCCAAAGTAGCTCCCGAGAATGTCGCTTTCATCGGCGACGATTTCACCGATGTCGTGATCTTCAACCGTGTAGGCCTGAGCGTGGCGACGGCGAACGCGCGTGAGGAAGTCAAGGCGAGTGCCCAATACACGACGGCAGCCAGGGGTGGTGAAGGCGCCGTGCGCGAAGTGTGCGAGCTCATCCTGAAGGCAAAGGGGATTTGGCCCGAGATCCTCAAGAAGTACGAAATCCATGTCTGAGACCAAACTCGCTCTCGTCGTACGGGTCGTGCCGGGTCCGGGCGTTCTGCACCAGATCACTGGCGTCATCGCCGCGCATCAGGGCAACATCACTTCCGTTGCCATCCTTGGCAGCCGCGCCGAGGATGAGGAGCGTACATTTTTCGAGATTGCTCTGCCCCAGCCCAACCCCGAACAGGTGGTCAGCGAGCTGATCGCCCTGCCCGTCGTAAAGGGCGTCGAAGAAGTGCGCAGCATGGAGAAGATCTACGGCAAGCGCATCATCATCATGGGCGGCGGCGCCCAGGTGGCACAGGTGGCCATCGGCGCCATCAGCGAAGCCGACCGGCATAACCTGCGCGGCGAACACATCTCGGTGGATACGATCCCGCTGGTGGGTGAGCAGCAACTGGCCGATGCGGTGCGCGCGGTGGCTCGACTGCCACGGGCCAAGGCGCTGGTGCTGGCCGGGTCCCTGATGGGTGGCGAAATCGAGATCGCGGTGCGTGAAGTGCGGGCGCAAGGCTTGCTGGTGGTGAGCCTGAATATGGCCGGCAGCGTGCCCGAGGCGGCCGATCTGGTGGTGAGCGACCCCGTCCAGGCTGGTGTGATGACGGTAATGGCGGTGGCCGATACGGCAAAATTCAACGTTGCCCGTCTGAAGCAACGCGTGTTTTGAGCCGATAGGATGATTTGAGCTCGACGACCTCATCGATTTCCGATTCCCTGGCCCGGGCATACGCGACTCTTGAAGTGCGCCCAATGTGCACGATGGAAGAAGTGCGTGCCGCCTATCTTGATCTCGTCAAGATCTGGCACCCGGATCGCCATCAGACCGAGCCCGAGCGTTTGCGCAAAAAGGCCGAAGAAAAGCTGAAAGAAATTGTTGAGGCTTGGGAGCTGATCCAGCGCCATGGCGAGTTTGCTGAAGATGTCGACCTGATTGCGATGGATTTTGGCGACTTTTGGGGCTACATCGATCAGACCGGACGCACGGCGATCCATCCGGAGTTTTCACAGGCACGCTCGTTTGTGCGAGGTCTGGCCGCTGTGCAAAGTGTTGAAAAATGGGGTTTTATCGATAAGGAAGGCCAGTGGCGCATCAATCCGCTGTATGAGGATTGTGCCGACTTCTCAGAGGGGCTGGCGGCCGTCAAGTGGTATGGACGCTGGGGCTTTATTGATTCCAAAGGGGCTTTTGCCATCCCACCGCGCTACCAGGAAGCACGCAGCTTCAAGGATGGCTGGGCTGAAGTCCGTCTCGGGGCACGTTGGGGCAAAGTGAATCCCACCGGTGAACTCGTGTTCGACCCCACCCGCAGCGGCCACCACATCGCCTGATCCGCATAAAAAATGAGCCCTCCTGGTTGGAGAGCTCATGGAGAAGTATTAGATGCGGAGATACTCAAATGAACAAAACAAACTAAAAATCGGATTTGGGGGAGTTTCGCGATTCGACTACTGAATCGTCGTGCTGCCCTGCGTACGGAACTCGTACTGCTGGATCTCAAGGGCGGCCTTGCCGTCTTCACAACGGATTACGCGGCCACGCGCCACCAGCTTCAAATTGGTCTTGTTGTTCAACTGGGCAGGCCAGCTGATGGAGACTTCCACGCGCTTTCCAGGCAGAAGGAAGTGTTCCGAGGTGAATAGCACACCTGAACTGCTCATGTTAACGGTCTTGCCGCTTCCGGCTTCATCGGCGCTACGCTTCGACAACACCTTGTAGCGCACTTCCCGTTCGATCGGGAAACGATCCGAGCCCCGACGATCATTTGCGTCTTTGACGCCTTTCCCGCTGCTTTGCATTCCAAACACGTTGCTTGTCTCCTGACATTGTTAGAATGCGTCATCTAGGGTAAAGACCTCAATGAGCAAAAAGGTCTAATTTTCCTCAGTACTTCGGTACTACCGGCATGATTTACACTGATACCCATGCGCATGCGAAACCTCATTGCCCTCTGTTTTCTTCTCACTGCCGGGCTGCTGCAGGCGGAAAAGAAGGCCGTATTCCCGAAGGGCGCCAACCCGGCCGGGCCCTATTCTCCGGGCATCCTCTCGAATGGCACGCTCTACGTAGCCGGCCAGATCGGCCGTGACGCGAGCGGCAACACGCCCGAGAACTTTGAAGACGAAGTGAAGGCTTGCCTTGAGAGCATCGACAAGATCCTCAAAGAAGCTGGCGTCACCCCCGCCGATGCCGTTGCCGTCCAGGTCTACCTCACCGATATGGACCTGTTCGACCGCATGAACAAGGTGTACATGAGCTACTTCCCCGAACCGCGCCCGGCACGCACCACCGTGGGCGTGGCCAAGCTGGTGGGCAAAGCCCGCATTGAAATTACCGTAACCGCCGACGCCAGCAAGGCAAAGAAGAAGTAAGCATAGGCAAACTGGATACTCGGGGCGAAGTCCACCGTGGCTTCGCCCTTATTTTTTGCCGGCTTCTTCGTCCCAACGGCGCAGTTGCGCCATCTTTTCGGCAATCTTGATCTCGAGACCGCGCGGCACCGGGCGATACCAATCGGGCTCCTCCATGCCGTCAGGCATGTAGGTTTCCCCAGCGGCGTACGCATTCGGCTCGTCGTGGGCATAGCGATACTCGTGGCCATAGCCAAGTTCTTTCATCAACCGGGTGGGCGCATTGCGCAAATGCACGGGCACTTCGCGGCTGCGATCTTGTTTTACAAATGTTCTCGCAGAGTTATAGGCGTTATAGCCCGCGTTGCTCTTGGCGGCGATGGCGAGGTAGATAACCGCCTGCCCGAGGGCAAGCTCGCCCTCGGGACTACCGAGGCGTTCATAGGTATTGGCGGCGTCATTGGCGATCTGCAGGGCGCGCGGGTCGGCAAGGCCGATATCTTCCCACGCCATCCTTACAATGCGGCGAGCCAGGTAACGCGGATCAGCGCCGCCATCGAGCATGCGACACAACCAGTAGAGTGCGGCATCGGGGTGAGAACCACGCACCGATTTATGCAGCGCCGAGATCTGGTCGTAGAAATTGTCGCCACCCTTGTCAAAGCGCCGGCTGTTGAGCGTAAGCGCGTTCTCGAGAAAAGTGGAATCGATTTGCTTTACGCCAGCGGCATCAGCGGCCGTGCTCGCCTGCTCGAGCAGGTTGAGAAATCGCCGCGCATCGCCGTCCGCATAGCCAACAAGGGTGTCGATCGCTTTATCGTCAAATTCAAGACCAGCCAGCGATTTGGCCTTTGCCCGGGCGAATAGTTGCCGCAGCTCGTCCTCGCTGAGCGACTTGAGCACATAAACTTGCGCCCGGCTTAGCAGCGCCGAGTTGACCTCAAACGACGGGTTCTCCGTCGTAGCGCCGATGAAGGTGACAAGGCCGCTCTCGGCATAGGGCAGCAGTGCGTCCTGCTGGCTCTTGTTGAAGCGATGGATCTCGTCGACAAAAAGGATCGTTTTGCGGCCGCGCGCAAGGTTGTGCTCGGCTTCGTCCATGGCGGCACGGATGTCCTTGACGCCCGAAAACACAGCCGACAGCGCGATGAACTCACAATCAAAGGCCGACGCGGTAAGCCTCGCGAGCGTTGTCTTGCCCACCCCGGGCGGACCCCAGAAGATCATCGAGTGCGGCTTGCCGGCCTGAAAGGCAAGTCGCAAGGGTTTTCCCTCGCCGAGCAGGTGCGATTGGCCGATCACCTCATCGAGTGAGCGCGGACGTAAGGCCTCGGCCAGGGGCGCCGCCGGTTTCTGGGCGAACAGATCAGGCATGAGCGGCTTCCTCCCGTTGCCGTGCCGCCTCGTAGAGCAGAATGGCGGCAGCCGTGGCGGCATTCAGGCTCTCCACGCCCTTTGTAGGGATGCGCACCAGTTCGGCCCGTTTGCGTACCTCGGCGCCCAGTCCGCGGCCCTCGTTCCCGATCACAATTGCGGCGCCGCCCTTCAGGTCCGCATGGCTCAGACTGGTCGTAGCCTCACCGGCGGCGCCATAAAGCTTGAGCCTCGGCAGAGCATCCACCTTCTCGCGAAACACGGGCACACGAAAAATGCTGCCGGCTGAAGCACGCAATACTTTGGGGTTCGCAAAGTCGACCGTGCCGGCCAGGCGAATCACGGCGTCCACGCCAAAGGCCTCCGCCGAGCGCAGTATGGTGCCGGCGTTGCCAGGATCTTGCAAGCCATCCAGCACCAGCACCAGAATGTCGGGCCGGGTTAGGATCGCGCGATCCCACTCGGGCGGCGCGACCAGGGTAATCAGGCCCTGCGGGGCTTCAAGCTCGGAGAGCTCGCTCAGCATCGCGGCGGGCACCTCCACCACACGGGCCTCGCTCGGCGGCAGCGGTTCGAGCGCTCCACGGGTACCGATCAGGCAGACAATGCGAGCCGCCGAACGGCGCGCTTCTTCATGGAGATGCAGGCCTTCACAGACGAGCAATCCGTCGTCGGTGGCACCGCCTTTGAACAACGCCTTGCGCACGCTTTTGATCAGCGGGTTTTGCAAACTTGAAATGCGTTCGATGCGCGCGACGTCCATAGCTCCAGTAGACTAAATTCAATCCCATTGAAGAAAATACTGCCCATCTTCGCTGTGATTCTCATTGTTGTCTGGGCCGTGCAGTTGACGCAATTGACGCTTTCTGTGCGAGCCCAGGCGCAGGTGGACGAGGCGCGTCCTTCTGACGCGATCGTGGTGCTCGGAGCCGCCGAATATGCCGGTAAACCCTCGCCCGTTTTTCGCAGCCGGCTCGATCACGCCTTTGAGCTTTACCAGCGTAAACTGGCGACGCGCCTGGTGACCACCGGCGGCTCGGGTGGCGAGAGGGTTCACACCGAGGCCGAAGTGGGCCGCAGTTATCTGGCTGGCAAGGGGATTCCAGTCGAAGACATTTACGTCGAGCGCGAAGGCGCCACTACCGCCCAGTCGACGGCAGCCAGCGCCGAGATACTCAAGCGCAATGGTTGGAAGACCTGCATCCTCGTCAGCGACGGCTATCACCTGTTCCGCGCCAAGCGCATGATGGCAGCGCATGGGATCGACTGCGTCGGTTCGCCACGCCCCTCCAAAGAGGTCTCACCGGTAATCACCGGCTGGCTTTATTTCCGTCAAGCCGTGGGTTACTGGCTCTATGACCTCGGCTTACGCATCTAGCTGCGCATAAACTGTTCAACATGATCGTTCATGACTGGAACCAGATCGCCCTCGAGGAGGTGACGCCGTTTTTTGCGCGACGCGTCGTTCACACCGGGGGCATGACCATCGCTCAACTGGAGCTCAAAAAGGGTGGGCACGTTGCGCTGCACCACCACATCAACGAACAGGTATCCATGGTGCACAGCGGACGCATTGTCTTTCACATCGAGGGCAAGGAGATCTCTCTCGGCCCTGGTGAATCGCTGGAGATCCCGCCAAACATTCCGCATTCGGTGGATGTTGTGGAGGATTCGATCGTCACCGACCTGTTCACTCCGCGACGTGAGGATTGGATCACCGGCAACGACGCTTATCTTCGGAAATAGCAACTTCGCCTTTGCGTACGCTGAGCTGTGGGCAATCGAGCTTGCCGCTCAGCGGATGTGGCTCGACGATCCAAAGCTGGTGGATGTCCTCCGGCGGGCGAAACCAGGCGATCCTCGCGGCCGGTCGCCGGCTTTCCACCCATAGCAACCGCTTGCCGTCCCAGTGGAGTTGAGCCGTGGCGCTGTGCGGGTGCTCATGCCACGCATTGATGGCAAATAGCCGCCAGGGTAGCCCGGGTGATTGCGGGCTGCGGATCCAGTAATTTCCGCAAAACAGATCGGGGTGCCCATCCCCATCGATATCCGCCTGCAACAGTCCGCCCTGCCAGCTCGCTGTGTAGAACGAGTAGATCTCCTCGTAGTTCCAGCGCGCGCCCCATTTTCCCGCCGGCGTGTAAAAGCGAACGCCCATGCCATGCGGCAGGATCACGATCCCCTTGCGGCCGAACAACTCCAACTGGTAACACTCGCGCGTCACGACATGATGGTCGATCTGCCAGCGGGCACCGCTGAGATCATCAACTGCCACGAGCGCGCCTTCCTCGCCACCACCATCCACCACGACACGTTCGGGACGGCCGTCATCATTCAAGTCCACCCGGAGATCACAGCGATCCATGGCTTGGATTGACGAGACTAGCAGAAGCCCGGCGAGAACTGGCCACATCTGCATGTATTCTACTCATAAGGCTCAGATGGATCCCCTTCGCCGCATTCTTCGCCAGGAAGACGAAACAATCCACCTTGATGAGGCCGCGCTGTGGATTGCGCGCATCGAATACCCCGACCTGCCGCTCGCACCCTGGCTGGCCGAGCTCGACTATCACGCCGAGCAGATCCGTCGCCGCAACAGCCGCAGCTTTCGTCTCGGCGCCCACGAATACCTGTTCAACGAACTTGGGTTCCGCGGCAACGAGGATGATTACTACAACGCGCACAACTCCTGCCTCAATTACGTGCTCGAGAATCGCCACGGCATCCCGATCACGCTTTGTATCCTCTACATCGAGCTGGGCCGCCGGCTTGGCATTAGCGTCGACGGCATCGGCGCCCCCGGGCACTTCATCGTGCGACTCGAGGAAGAAGGTGACGACTACTACCTCGACATCTATCGCGGCGGGCTGATCCGTGAGGATGTCGAAGAAGAAGTGGACGCGCGCTACCTTGTAGCCGCGCCCAAGCGCATGATTCTCATCCGCATGCTGAACAACCTGCGCATGATCTACCTGCAGCGGCAAGCGTGGACGAAGGCGAGCGAGGTGCTGTCACTGCTACTTGAGGCCGACCCCGTCGACGCCGACGCCATTCGCCAGCGGGCGGCAACCTATGCAGCCACGCATCGCTTCCAGGCGGCGGTACACGATCTGGAAACCTACCTTAAGCTGCGGCCCTTTGATCCTGATAAAGACGAGCTCTCGAGCCAGATCTCACGACTGCGCCGGATGCAGGCGCACAAGAACTAATCGCCAATTGGAACTTTTTCCGCAAAAAAACTGATCCTGTTTTTCTCGGCCCTGCGCATTCATCTGTACGGTCCAGCTAAAAGGAGGAATCAGCTGTGAAAGTTCTTGTTGCAATTGCGCTTTTGTTCGCTTCCTATTCGCCCACTCATGCGGCAGTCTTCTCAATCGACTATCAGGTAACCAATACATCAGGCTCAACTTATCGTTATGACTACACGTTAAGTGGAGGCCCGGCTACAACGGCCCCGCTGTTTATCGAAATTGTCTTCCCGTCTTCGTTGTTTTCAAATCTTGGCAACGCGATCTATCCATCCGACCTGGCGCCAGCGGCACCCGACGTCGACATCATCCCAATCGACACAGTTCTGTCACTCGATGGCTACTATCTGATCTACCCGTCAATCAATACGGTCTTTGCAAGCAAGCCGTTCTCGGTTGAAGTGGACCTCAACCCCGGGCAAGCGCTGCCGTTGAGCCAGGTCTTCAATGTCTACTCAGGCACGACGGTCATCGACATCGATGGCGATGTATTTGAAGTTCCAGCCCTGCTCGAAACCGGCAACACCACTCTGCGTCGCACCGAAGACCCGCCCACCACCATTCCTGAACCCTCTTCCGTCGCGCTGCTTGCGATTGGCTTCGTTTGGTTCGGGGTCCGCAGCCACCGCAATCGTTAAACAGAATCCTCGGGGGATACCATGTCAAAGCTGAATTGGATTAGCGCCCTTGGCCTTGTGGCCATGGCGATGAGCACTCCTGCGAGTGCGCAATTGGGTCCGTTTGTTCCGGGCACCTACACCACCGTCCGCGAAACCCGCCTCACGACTACGCTCTTTGAGTATGAGATGCGGTTGACCGTCGCCAACCAGGGCACGGCGAATGCGATCAACGTTTCCGCTGTTGCCTCGAGCAACCATCCCAACGTCACAATCGTGGCAAGCGCCAACAGCCTTACCTTTGGCAGCATCGGCGCCAATGCGACCGCGACCAGTTCGAATACGTTCCGCTTCCGCTTCAACCGTACCGTCGCCTTCCAGCCGTCGATGATCAACTGGACCTTCAACGCCACAGTCGCCGCTCCAACGGCCAATGCGGGCGGCAACCAGTCGGTGAATCTCGGTGACCTGGTGACGCTGAATGGATCTACCTCATCAGACCCGAACGGCTTGCCGCTGACACGCGAATGGACGCTGACACCGCCCAACGGCTGCGCCGGCGTCACCCTGAGCAGCACCACCGCCGTCATGCCCACCTTCCCGGCCAACTGCGTCGGCACCTTTACGGCCTCGCTTATCGTGCGCAACTCGCTCAATGTGGCGAGCGCGCCTTCAGTTGTAACCATTTCGACGGCTGCCGTGCCGCCCACGGCTAACGCCGGGCCCAACCAGACGCTCAGCCTGACGCAGGTGAATCAGCTGGTTTCGCTGAACGGTTCTGGCTCGACCAGCCCGGGCAACCTGCCGCTCACCTACAGCTGGTCATTCCAGTCGCTGCCGCAGGGGTCAAACGCGACGCTCAGCAATCCCACCGCGATCCAACCCACGTTCATTGCCGACCGGATCGGCATCTACCTCGTCAACCTCACCGTGAATAATGGCTTTTTCACCAGCCCCGTGGCGACGGTACAGATCTCAGCTTCAAACCAGAAGCCAACAGCAAATGCCGGGGCCAATCAAAGCGCCACCATCAACAGCCTGGTGCAGTTGAACGGCAGCGCCTCCACCGACCCCAACTCGTTGCCTCTCACCTATACGTGGTCGATCACCACCGCGCCGGGCAACAACTTCCCGCCCCTTTCCAATCCCAACGCCGTAAACCCCACCTTCACGCTAGCCACCACCGGCACTTACATCGCCCAGCTGATCGTGTGTAACGCCTACCAGTGTTCTGACCCGGCCACCGTCACCATCAGCACGCAGTTGCTGCCGCCCACCGCCAACGCCGGCTCTGGACAGACAGTCAACGTCGGCACGCCCGTCAATCTTTCGGGCCTCGCATCGTCTGACCCGCAGAATCTCCCGCTCACCTACAGCTGGTCGATCACCTCGCGGCCGGCGACCTCGACGGCACAGCTCAATTCGCTCACCTCGCCCACGCCGTCGTTCACGCCCGACCGCCACGGCGACTATCAGGTGCAGCTCACGGTAAGCAACGGCACGCTGACGAGCAACCCCGTCACCGTCCTGATCTCCACCAACTACGTGCCGCCCACGGCCAATGCCGGCTCGGCGCAGAACGTAATTGTGAACGCGACGGTCAACCTGAGCGGCCTTGCCAGCCAGAGCTTCTCGGGCTACCCGCTCACCTACGCCTGGTCGTTCAACACGCGGCCCAACGGCAGCAACGCCTCGTTCAGCAATGCCACCGCGGCACAGCCGACGTTTGTCCCCGATCTGCCGGGTACCTACATCGTGCAGCTGATCGTCAACGATACGATTCAGAACTCACCCGGCGCTACCGTCCAGATCAACGCTTCGTTTGGTAACTCCGTCACCATCACTGCGCCCACAACGCTGCTCACTTTTGGCGCCGCCCTTGGCACCGCCACACTCTCGAGCCCAGCGGGGGCGGGTGGTGTGACAGTGAATCTCGCTTCGTCCGGCACAGCGGCCGTCACGATCCCGGCGTCGGTGGTTGTGCCTGCTGGCAATTCGGGCGCGAACTTCAACATCACCGCTGGTGGCAATGCTGGTTCGTTCACCATTACGGGCTCAGTGAATGGCTATGCCCCGGGCCAGGCCACCACAACGGTAAGCAACCGCACTCTCACCGTCGCCGTGACCCAACCGCTCCTCACCACCGCACAAACCTTCAACGGCACGGTGACACTGAACGATCCGGCCCCCTCGGGTGGACTGAGCGTCAATCTCGCCAGCCTGAACCCGGCGTTTGTCACCGTGAGCCCGAATGTGCTCAATATCCCCGCCGGCCAGACGGTAGGCAACTTCACCTATACCGGTGTGTCCGTTGGCAACACGAGTATTGAGGCCTCTGGTAGTGGCATCACCACTGCTTCCACCGCTGTGACCGTCACCGGTAACCGCATCCAGCTGCCAGCGAGCTTTACCGCCAATCTGGGACAAGCCACGTCTTATCCGGTCAGCCTCACCACGGCTGCCCCCAGCGGCGGGCTGACGGTAACGCTGACACCATCGAATGCTGCGGTGACGATCTCGCCCTCGGTGGTTGTGATCCCCGCCGGACAAACAACGCCCGTCGCTACACCAACGATCACTGGCGCGGCTCTTGGCCAGTTCACTGTAACGGCGACTGGCAATGGTTATGCGCCTGACACGCAGAACGTGGCCTTCAACATTACGATCAGCGCGAACCCGGCATCGACAACAATCAACGCCGGTCAGACGGCTGATGTAAACGTAACGCTCTCGGCCAATGCGCCGACGGGCGGCATCACGCTCAACCTCAGCGGCAACAACACCGCCGTGGCCACCGTGCCTGCCCAGTTGACGATCCCCGCCGGGCAAAGCTCAACGACGCTGACGGTGACGGCGGTTGCTGCTGGCAGCACTTCGCTCAGCATTACCGGCCCGGCCAACACGGTTGGCGGCTCGCTGAACATCACCGTACAAGCTGTCTCACCGGTCAGCTTCCAGGGCGGCACCGATCTGGCGCGCAACGCGCAGGAAGTCATGAACGTGCAGTTTGGCCAGAATGTTGGGCCGAACGGTGTTGCCGTCACCGTACGTTCACTCTCGTCATCACTGCGCATCTCGAGCTCGCCGACTGCGGTTGGGGGAACAACACTCACGCTGAGCGCGACGCCGAATTCTTCCGTGTTGTGCTGCTTCTATGTGCAGAACATCGACACCTCGGCTGGCGCGGGTGACGTTGAATTCTCGGCACCGGGCTTTGCCACCACGACTCGCACCTACACGTTCAGCCCGGGTGGCTTCACGTTGGTGCCCGACACGATCAATACGTCAACCAGTGCCCCGGCATCCAGCCTGTCGATCCGTTACCAGCGGCTAACAGCTGGCAACGTGGTGGCGAGCACCGCCACGCTGCGTGGCGGCTACTCGGAATCCATTGCCATTGCCAACCCAACCCCGGCGGTGGCCACCGTAACCAGCCCGCTCACCTTTAGCGGCAACAGCGAGCTGCAGACGTATGCAGCCGCGGTAACCCCGCAGCCAGCCGGCGGCACGACAACTCTTACCATCACGCAGCCCAGCGGATATGCCGTGCCCACCACCGGGCAATCCACTGTAGTGAACGTGGCCAACCGCACGGTCAGCCTTGGCGGCAATCTCACGATCGGGCGCAACCAGCAGAGCGCGATAAGCCTTCAGGTGAGCAGCGTCTTGCCCACGGCAACTACGTTTACCATCAGCACGGTGAGCACCGGCACGCAGCTGTCGACGTCGCCTACTACTGTTGGCACCGGCACAATCAATGTTGTCTTGCCCGCCAACACCTCTTCGACCACCTTCTACGTGCAGAACGTGAATCAGGATTCGGGCACGCCCACGCTCAGCATCAGCAGCTCGAGCCCGCTGGTGCAGAACGCGGATCGCAATGTCACGTTCACTCGTAGCGGCTTCTATCTGTGGTCTGGAAGCGGAGCATCGGTAACGCTCAATCTCAGCTCCAGCCCGGCGAATGCAATCGTGTACTTTGCCGCAGTGACTGATACGGGAGCGCGCATCACCGAGCTGCCCATGCGGCCAGGCTTGTCTGAAACTTTCACCTTCAGCACCTCGCCAACAGGGATTGTCACGATGCCCGCCAATGGCACATTCAACTCGAGCACGTCTGACCAGGTCACGCTCTCAAACGCGATCACTCCGACAGCAATTGGGACGACAGCGGTTTCGATTGTCCAGCCCGCCAACTACGCGGCGGTAACAACCTACCCGAGCCTGTCGGTGACGGTAAACAACAACCGCGCGATTGTGACCAACATCCCCGCCGTGGGATACGACCAGGTGCGTTGCAGCTCGGTCACCTTCTCGCCGGCAATACCAGCGGGCGGCGCCACTTTGACGATATCGAGCCCTGGCGCGGTGACTTTCTCCGGAGCGTCATCGGTAGCAGGCACGAATCCCTATGTGGTTACGGTGAATGCGGGCGCAAGCTCCGCCGCATACTGTGTCCACAATATGGGAGCTTCTACCGGTAGCGCGGTCGTTACAGCAGCGCTCAGCAACAGCAGCGCCACTTACGCCTCGGGAACAAGCACCACAGCGCTTTGGCCGAGTGGATTCTACCCGTGGACGCCGACGATCACCCTCGAAACGGTCAACACGACTGGCGCTGCTCTGCAAATCTGGTTTGCCATGATCAACCCGTCAAACAACACGTATGCGGGTGATTTCCCGTTGCGCCCCAATGCCACCAGCCGCACGATTGCCCTAAACAGTAGCGATACTTCGCGAGTGGTTGTACCGGCATCGGTGGTCTTCCCCGCGGATGGGTCGACGAACAACTTGAACTACCCCGGTGTGCTGGATAACGCGCCCACGCCGCTAGCCGGCTCGTCGGTGATCACCCTGACACAGCCGGCAAATCATTCGGCCAACATCAACTACTTCCAGTCGACTGTGAATGTAGTTGCGCCGCAGATCATTGTCAATTGCTCCAATGTGATTGGTTTCAATCTGCAAACCACTTGTTCGGCTTCGTTCACGACTCTTGTTTCGGCGAGCACAATCTCACTGTCGAGCAACAATGCAAACTTGCTGCTCTCGAATGTGAGGACCGCAAGCGGGTCGGTGTCGCTCAATATCCCGGTCAACGCTGGAACCAGCTCAGTGACTTTCTACGCTCAATCTCTCGCGAGTGCGGGTGCGGTACAAGTCACTGCGTCGATCCCCAGCTACAATTCCGGTACTTCCAACATCACGCTGTCGCCATCGGGCTTTTACACTTACCCGACCGGAACGACGACTGTTGGTGGCAATGCCAGTATCCAGGTATGGCTGGCGGCGCTCAACCCGGATGCTGGCAATACCTACAACAGAGATCAGGAACTGCGGGGTGGTCTAACCTACACGATCAATCTGCAATCCTCGAATCCAGGTATTGCCGGGCCTCTACCGTCCGTCACTTTCGCAACAACGCCAGGTAGCCAGACAGGCGTTACGCAGTTCGCCAATGTCACCGGGGCGGCGGTGGGTCAAACCACCATCAACCCGATACAGCCTGTCGGATTTGTGCAGACGACAAGCTACCAATACGTACTTCGCGTGAATTAGCAGGAGGCCCGGCGCCATGTCGCGCCGGGCCCTTTCGATATGCTCTTGAGGTGCATCTGAAGTTCTTCTCATTGGTTCTGTTGCTTGCATCGGCAGCTTACTCGCAATCCCTTGCCTCGGCGGTGATCACGGCGTTGCCGGGCGGCAAGATGGCGGCGCGGGTATTGTCTGAAGAGGTGGATCGGCGGGCCCAGATCCTGCTGCCCGTCAGCCCCACGCTAGCGAGCAATTCCCCCGCCTCAATCCTGATTGGCACCAGAGCCGAGATCACAAACGAGCACCCGGCGGTGGCCTCGCGACTGCCCGCCGCACTCGAGCATCCCGAATCATTCACAATTCACACGATCGATTCCACACGCATCGTGCTGACAGGAAATTCGCCGCGCGCGGTGCTGTTTGCCGTGGGGCGCTTTCTGCAGAACCTCGATCTGACACCGGGTAGCGTGCTTTACCCCCGCATGCTCAACATCAATACCGCCCCCGCTTACCCGCTGCGTGGTCACCAGTTGGGTTACCGGCCGAAGACGAATTCTTACGATGGCTGGGATGTGGCGCAGTGGGATCGCTACATTCGCGAGCTCGCGCTGTTTGGCACCAACGCAATCGAGCTTTTGCCGCCCCGCACCGATGATGATGCGCTAAGCCCGCACTTTCCGCTGCCGCCCTTGCGCATGATGCGCGAGATGTCGCGCATTATCGATAGCTACGGCCTCGATTGCTGGATCTGGTTTCCGGCGATGGACCCCGATTACACCAAGCCCGAAGTCGTAGCCGCCTCGCTGGCCGAGTGGGAATTCATCTACAAAACGCTGCCCCGCATTGACGCAATCTTTGTGCCCGGTGGTGACCCGGGCCACACGCCGCCACGCGTGCTGTTTGCCTTGCTCGAAAAGCAGGCCGCATTGCTGCACAAGTATCATCCCAAGGCCCAGATGTGGGTATCGCCCCAGAGCTTTACCTCCGAGTGGATGGAGGATTTCTATGACCTCGTTGCGGCAAAGCCCGCGTGGTTGAATGGCATCGTTTTCGGGCCGCAGAATCGTGTCAGCCTGGCCGAGTTGCGCGCTAAAGTTCCCGCGCAGTTGCCCATACGCTTTTATCCCGACATCACGCACAGCTTGCGCGCGCAGTATCCAGCGCCTGACTGGGATGTCGCTTATGCGCTGACGCTGCAGCGCGAGCCGATCAATCCGCGCCCGCTCGATCAGACGACGATCTTTCGCCTGCTGCAGCCACTGGCGGCGCATGGCTTTCTGACCTATTCAGAGGGCTGCAACGACGATGTGAACAAGTTCATTTGGTCGGCGCTCGGCTGGGACCCGAATCAGGACCCACGCGAGATTCTACGCGCCTACTCCCGCCTGTTGATTGATGCGCGCCACGCCGACACTTTTGCCGATGGTCTGCTGCGGCTGGAGCAGAACTGGCGAGGCCCCCTCGCCGCGAATGAAGGCGTAAACACCACCCTTGAGCTCTTTCGCGGGCTCGAGCAACAGGCATCGCCATCACTGAAGGCGAACTGGCGCTTTCAGCAGGCCTTGTACCGCGCCTACTACGATGCCTATGTTCGTGCCCGGCTGCTGGCCGAACGCGCGCAGGAACAAGAGGCAATGGTGCAACTACGGGCAGCCGCCACCAACGGCAGCCTCACGGCCATGCAGCGCGCCGAGGCGGCGCTGGCCATCACGACGCGGCCAGCGGCCGACCTCCGCGCACGGGTGTTTGAGCTGGCCGAAGCATTGTTCCAGTCGATTCGCATGCAGTTGAGCGTGCCAAAGTATCAGGCGATTGCCGTCGGTCGCGGCGCCAATCTGGATCTGGTGGATTATCCACTGAACAATGCGAGCTGGCTGCGTACCCGCTTTGAGGCGATTCGGCAGCTCAAAAGCGAGTCAGAACGTCTGGCCGCCATCGACGGAATTGTGAACTACACCCAGCCGGTAGCCGGCGCGATGTACGACGACCTTGGTGACCCCGCCAACCAGCCGCATCTCGTGCGGCCCGTTGGCTTTGCCCAGGACCCTGCTTACCTCACCGGGCCCTCAACGGCATTCTCCAACCGGCCCTCCAATCAGGGCGGCCGCGTATCGTGGTGGACGATGGCCGAGACGATCATCGAGACGCCGCTTGAGATGCGCTACACGTCGCTCAATCCCGCGATTCGCTACAAAGTGCGCATTCAATACGCTGGCGATGCGGAGAAGAAGCAGGTGCGCCTGCTGGCCAACGGCAAGTGGATCATCCATGACTTCATGGAGAAGCCCGCCGAGTTTGTCCCTGTCGAGTTTGAGATTCCGCGCGAAGCCACCTCGCAAGGCACGTTGTCGCTGCAATTCTCCAAGCGGCCGGGGCTGGGCGGCAATGGCCGCGGCGTGCAGATCGCCGAGGTGTGGCTGATCCCGATGCCTTAGGGCCGTCGCGGCCAGTATCCATCACGCGTTTGCACCGTGAGGCCCTTCTGGCGAGTGGTGAGCTGGATCTTGCGAAAGCCGGGGTAGCCGACCGGAATGTTGCTGACATAGCCAATGCTGTACTGGCTGCGCAGCTCTTCTTCAATCGAGGCGAAGATGGCGTCAATTGATGTTTTGCGCGTGACCTCAAAGAACGCGCCGCCGGTTTCGCGCGCCACGCGCGACATAATCGCACGGCCATCAGGCATGCCAAAAGCGCCACTGTAGAAGCCCGGATCGGTGAAGTAGATCGAGTAAACAATGGTGTCGGCCCGCAGCGCTCGCTCGATCGAGAGCGGCAGGGTATGGTCGCTGGAAGAATCCACACCGTCGGAAAGCACAATCAGCGCCTTGCGGCCTGATTGGGTCTTCATGAGCTCGGCGCCTGAGGCGATCGCATCAAAGTAAGCAGTGCCCGTGCCGCCGCTGGCGCGCAGTTCTTTACGGGTGGGCGTATCGATGCTCGTGAGCACTTCTTCAAGCTGCGCGCGATTGTCACTAAAGCCCAGCCGCACACGTGCCAGCGTGTCGAACTGGATGAGAAATACAAGATCGAGTTTCTCGCGCAACGTGCGGTCAATAAAGCGGTAGGCGGCGCCGCGCTCGGCGGGGATCACTTTTTCCTGGCTCATGCTGGTGTCGATCAACAGGCCGACACGCAGGGGCAGATCCGATTGGCGGGCGAAGTACTGAATCTCCTGTGGCTTGCCCGTTTCGTTCAACAGGAAATCTTCCTGCTTGAGGTCTTGCACGAGTTGGCCCTTGCGGTCGCGGACAGTGGCGAGAAGATTGACGACGTTGACACCCGTGGTGAACGTGACGTCCTGCGCAAGCAGGGCGGGGCTGGCGGCAAGAAACGCGCGACGGGACCACATGCTGCTTTCATGATCTCCGAGTTTGCGAAGATTAAGTTGGATCATGGTGCGCGGAATCGCATTGGCGGCTCTCGCGCTCGGCCTGGCCGGGCTCGGGGCAAGCGCCACAAAGAAACCAGCCGCGAAGTCTTCAGTCAAGGCGAAGGCCCTCGCACGCATCGCCGCCAAGAAGGCCGCGCGACGCCCCACCGTGCCCAAACCACCCGTCGTCAGCGCCCGTGTGCGTGAGGCTTCGCAAGGCTTTGTGAACGACGCGATGGACGCCGTGGCGGCCGCCGCTGTTGAGAATTCGGCCGCACTGGTGCCGTTCTTTGAACAGCTCTGGCAGTTGGAGAATAAGCCCGAGGCGAGCAAGTCTCTGCATGTATTGCAGTACGGCGATTCGCACACGGCAAGCGATGACTGGGTAAACCAGATCCGCTCGATGTTCCAGCAGCGATTTGGCAATGGTGGCGCGGGGTACTCGCTGGCAGGAAGACCCTTTCAGGGGTATCGGCGCTATGACGTCAAGGGCGGCCAGAGCCCCCGCTGGGAAACTGAAGGCCTGCTGACGCGCGGCGCCGATGGTTATTACGGTTTGGCGGGCGCCTCGATTGTGGCGGCGCGGCCAGGCGAGATGGTTTATCTCGACGCCGATGGCGAGAATATCGAGCTGCATTATCTGAAACAGCCGGAGGGCGGCAGCTTTCGTATCTTCATGGATGGCGCCGAAGTAGGCACGGTCAGCACCGCGGGCGAGCTGGGCCCGGGCACCTGGAGCATGAAAGCACCCGAAGGGCTCAAGCGCTTTACGGTGGAGACGGTTTCTTCAAGGCCCGTCAAGTTGTTTGGCTGGGTAACGGAGCGCTCGCGCGGCCTGACGTGGGAAACCCTCGGCATCAATGGCGCGCAGGCGAACATCAGTCTGCGGTGGGAAGAAAACCAGCTGCGCGAGTTGCTCGAACGGCGCAACCCGGGGCTGATCGTATTTGCCTATGGCACAAACGAGGCTGGCAACAAGGATTGGACGCCCGAGAGCTACCGCGCAATGTTTCGCGAGGTGCTGCAGCGGTTTCGCGCGCTCGCGCCACAGGCGTGTTTCCTTGTGATTGGCCCGCCTGACCGGGCACAGAAAGTAAAGCGAGCCTGGGCCCCGGTGCCCAAGCTCGACATGATTACCGAGGCGCAGCGTGATGTTGCGCTCGAGATGGGCGCGGCCTTTTGGGATCTGCGCGCCCGCATGGGTGGCGATGGGGCAATCAAGCGCTGGGTTTATGCCGGGTATGCGCAGGGAGATTTTGTGCATCTCACCGGGCCCGGCTATCGCCTGGTGGGAGAAACGCTGTACAAGGATTTGATTGCGCACTACGAAGAGTTCCGCAAGATCCGGCAGCGCGTATTTACGGAGGGAAACGACAACAATGACGCAAGAAAAGATTAAAGCAATCGTCGCGGCTATCGCTGGCAAGCCCGTCAATGTGGGCGATGATGACAATCTGTTTGAAGCCGGTCTGCTCGACAGCTTTGGCTTGACCGATCTGGTGGGCAAGCTCGAGGAGCAGTTCAACATCCGCATCCCGGATGGCGATCTCAACCCGCGCAAGTTCGAATCGATCGATCGCATCACGCAGTACGTGGAAGACAGGATCTAGCAAGATGGCGCTCGTGCGCGGATTTGGTAAGTACTTGCCCGCGCGCGAAGTGGGCAATGAGGAAATGGGCCGGCTGCTCGGCGTAGAGCCGGCCTGGATTGCCGAGATGTCCGGCATCGAAACGCGCCGGTTTGCCGCCGGGGATGAGTCGGTTGCCGCCATGGCTGCCGCCGCCGGGCGCGCGGCTCTTGAGGCCTGTGGCCTGGGGGCTGTCGACATTGGAGTGATACTTGTCGCCAGCGGCACCAGCGAGAGGCGATTTCCTGGGCCGGCGAGCGAGGTGCAAACGCTGCTCGGGGCCACAGGTGCGATCGCAATCGATGTGCCCATGGCGAGCGCGGGCGCTTTGTTTGCCCTCGCAACCGCAGCACTGTGGACTGCGAAGGTGGAGCGCGTGCTGGTGATCGCGGCTGAAAAGATGTCTGTTGCCGCGCTGACCGAGCCGCGTGAGGCCGGCACCGCAATGCTGTTTGGCGACGGGGCTGGCGCTTGCGTGATTGATCGCAACACTGGCCTTGCCGAAATTGTGGATTGGGAACTTGGCACCGATGGCACAGCGGCAGGCGAGCTGCGGCTGGAGTTTAACGCGCCGGTGCACATGAATGGCCGCGTGGTGATCATGCATGCGGCGCGCAAGGTGCCGGCGGCGATCCGCACGGTGCTCGAGCGGAATCAGGTTGCGCCCACAGAGATCGAAGTCTTTCTGATGCACCAGGCCAACGCAAACCTGCTGAACAAGATTGCGAGCACGATTGGCGTCGCGCCACAAAAGTTCTTCAGCAATATCGCCAGCTATGGCAACACAAGCTCGGCCTCGATGCTGATCGCAGCGAGCGAGTGGCCGGGCCCCTGGCGCGGCAACATCATGTTCGCGGCCTTTGGCGCGGGTTTCCAGTGGGGAGCCATGCTTTTGAGAGGAGTTGAGAATGCCTGAGTTGATCGCCGCGCCCACCACCATCCCGGTGCCGGGCGGCAAACAAATTGACGAATATGTGGGGCGCGTGAATACGAAGGAATCGCGCCTGAGCATTGCCCACATGAAGAGCCCCAGCGGCTGGAGCGAACCGGGGCAGCGCCCCGAGTTTGATGAGTGGACGATTGTGCTGCGCGGTACGATGCGCGTCGAGTTTGAAGGCGGTGTGATGGAAGTCAACTCGGGCCAAGCCGTATTGACGCGCGCGGGCGAATGGATCCGCTACTCAACGCCGGGCGCCGAGGGCTGCGAGTACATCGCCGTGTGCCTGCCGGCCTTCAGCATCGACACCGTGCACCGAGACGAGTAAATTGAGGACATGACAGGCGCGAGCTTCAAGCAAAAGCTGCTGATCGGCGTGGGCGTGCTACTGCTCACGGTGCTCGTGGTGTTGCTGGTCTGGCAGGGCAGCTTCAGCTTTGGCGACTTCACGCCTGATGGGCCACAACAGGTCACCATCTTCTGGGCCGTATCGACGCTGGTGTTTCTGCTGACGGTGCTGATTGGCTTTCTGCTGTTTCGCAGCTTCATCAAGATCTATCTCGAGCGGCAGCGCAACCGGCAGGGCTCGCGGCTACGCACCAAGCTGCTGGCGGCGGCGCTGACAATCACGATCTTGCCCGTGTTCTTCTTTGCGGTATTCAGCGTTTATGTGTTGAACCGCAATCTCGACAAGTGGTTTAGCCGGCCGGCGGTGAATGCGAATACGACGCTGATGGGCATGACGATGGCGCTGGAAAAAGGCGCCGAGAAGGCCGCCAAGGCGCAGGCTGAACTGCTCGCCGCCCGGCCGGAGGTAATCGAGTTTGCCCGTGGCAATCGCACGTTGCACCCAACGCTGCAACGCTTCTGCGAGGCGCGCGGCATCGCCGAGGCGCAGCTTGAGGCCAAAGGGGGCGAGCAGTTGCAGCTGTGCTCGACACGGCGCACCTCAACACGCTTTGCGATGGCCAAGGGCGATCTACCTGAAGGCCTGGGCACCGTGCTGGTGCGCGGTTATCTCGAAGCCGATGCCGAGAAAGAGCACCAGAAGCTGATCGACAGCATTGCCGAATATGACCAGCTGAAGGTGAGCCGGCGCGAGCTTTGGCAGTTTTATCTGCTGCTGCTGGCGCTGATCTGTTTGTTCATTCTGTTTCTCTCCACCTGGGCGGTGCTGTTGCTGGCGCGACAGATCAGCGTGCCGATCGCCGAGCTGCTGAAGGGCGCTGAAGAAGTACGCAAGGGCAATCTGAGCTACCGTGTGGAAACGAATGCCGCCGATGAGCTGGCGACGCTGGTGCGCGGCTTCAACAACATGACGCAGGGCCTTGAGGCGAACGATCGCGAGCTCGAGCGCCGGCGGCGCTTTACCGAAGCGATTCTCGAAAACATCCCCACCGGCGTTGTATCGCTGAGCAGTGAGGGCCGCGTGCTGCGGGTGAACCGCGCCATGCGCCGCATCATCCCCGAGATTGTCGCCGAGCAGACGCTGAAGCTGGATGACATCTTTCCGCGTGAAGAGGCCAGCGAGCTGCGCTACATGATGAAGCGCGCCCGCCGTATGGGTATTGCGACGCGGCAGTTTGAGTTTGTCAAGGAAGGCCGGCGGCTGCACCTGGGCGTTACGGTATCCACGGTGGAAGAAAACCCGGGTTCGCCATTTGTTCTCGTGATTGAAGACACCAGCGAGCTGTTGCGGGCGCAGAAGCAGGCGGCCTGGCATGAGGTGGCGCGTCGCGTGGCGCATGAGATCAAGAATCCGCTGACGCCAATTGCGCTTAGCGCCGAACGCATTGCCCGGCAGCTCGACAAGATCAGCGTGGCCCCGGAGAACGCGCGCGTGCTGCGGGATTGTTCGCAGATGATCAGCCGAGAGGTGGAAAGCGTTCGCACGCTGGTGGACGAATTCTCGCAGTTTGCCCGTTTTCCGGCTGCGCAGATGCAGCCGGTTTCGCTCAACACGATTGTCGACAATGCGATGCAGGTGTTTGCCGGGCGGCTGGAAGGATTTGAAGTGCGAGTGATGAAAGACGCCAATCTGCCGCTGATCAACGGCGACACCGAGCAATTGAAACGGGTGATCGTCAATCTGGTGGATAACGCGGCCGAGGCGATGCAGGATTCGCTCGTCAAGCAACTCTACGTCGGCACGCAAGATCTTGGTAACGAATGTGTGGAGCTTGTTGTCTCGGATAGTGGGAGCGGTGTTTCGGCCGAAGACAGGGAAAAGCTGTTTCTTCCCTACTTTTCGACGAAGGGCCGCGGCACGGGTCTTGGGTTGGCGATCGTCAACCACATCCTGAGCGAGCACCACGCGCAGATTCGCGTCGAAGACAATCAGCCGGTGGGAGCGCGCTTTGTAGTGGAGATTCCCATCTGGAGCGCCCCTGAGACCGAAGCCACATCCGATGTTCAGATGGAGGCGAGGGCGTGAAGCATATTCAGATTCTTGTGGTGGATGACGAGCAGGGCATCCAGGAGTCGTTGCGCGGTGTGCTCGAGGACGAGGGCTACACCGTCAACGCGGTGGGTCGGGGTGAAGATGCACTGGACGAGTTGCAGAAGCGAAGCTATGACGTAGTTCT
Organism: uncultured Bryobacter sp.; assembly: GCA_964494515.1. GTDB lineage: Bacteria > Acidobacteriota > Terriglobia > Bryobacterales > Bryobacteraceae > Bryobacter. Next base: position 11,614 of record CAZBTA010000003.1, on the reverse strand, counting down.
GCTCGACGTCTGGTTACCAGGCATTGACGGGCTTGAGACGCTCGAACAGATTCAGAAGATGCCGCTCACCGATCGCCCCAATGTGGTGATGATCAGCGGTCACGGCAACATCGAAACAGCAGTACGCGCCACCAAGATGGGCGCCTTCGATTTTCTCGAAAAGCCGCTGACCATCGAGAAGGTAACCGTCACCATCCAGAACGCCCTCAAACAGCGCAAGCTCGAAGTGGAAGTAGCCCGGCTCAAGCAGGAAACGGGCGGCGAGCGGCGAATCCTGGGCGAAAGTGTGCCGATGCGCGCCCTGCGCCAGCAGTTGGAGTTGATGGCCAAAACGAATGGCCGTGTGCTGATCTTTGGTGAAAGCGGTAGCGGCAAAGAGCTGGTGGCGCACGCCATCCATGGTTATTCGCCGCGCACGGCCGGGCCGTTTGTGGAAGTGAATTGCGCGGCGATCCCGGAAGACCTGATTGAGAGCGAGTTGTTTGGTCACCGCAAGGGCAGCTTTGCCGGCGCGGTGGAGGACAAGATCGGCAAGTTTGAACGCGCCGATGGCGGCACGCTTTTCCTTGATGAAGTGGGCGACATGAGCCTGAAGACGCAGGCCAAGGTGCTGCGTTTTCTCGATGAGGGGCGCTTTGCGCCACTGGGCGCCGAAGAGAGCATTCGGGCTGATGTCCGCGTGATCGCGGCGACGAACAAGAATCTCGAAGACGAGATCGAGCGTGGCAACTTTCGCGAGGATCTGTTCTATCGGTTGAATGTCATCCCATTCCACGTACCGCCGCTGCGGGAACGCGTGGAGGACATCCGGCTGCTGGCGGATCACTTTCTGCACGAGTTCACCACCGGCTACGGACGCAAGCCGAAAGAGCTTACGCCGGAGGCATATCGCGTTCTTGAGGAATACACCTGGCCGGGCAATGTGCGCGAGCTCAAGAACCTGATGGAGCGCATCGTGATCATGAATCCGCAAACGCGCGTCGAGGCCCGGCAGATTCCGCTGAATGCGGCGCGCAAGGGCGTAACCGAACGGCCGCAAGAGCGATTTGGCAGCCTGCAGGAAGTGCGCGAGGCGGCCGAGCGCGACTACATCTTCAAAAAGCTTGACGAGACCGGCGGTAACGTCACCAAGACCGCTGAATTGCTCGGCCTTGAGCGCAGCCACCTTTATCGCAAGATGAAGGCGCTTGGCATTGGCCCCAAGGAAACATGACCAATTTTGAACCCTGCGCCGCCGAGGTGATGCGCCGCTTTGCCGTCGCCGCCGGGGGCAGCTGGATCGAAGTTGGCGGAGGTGTGGCTGGCTACACGGGCGATGATTCGCCCGTGAATGCCGCCAAAGGCCTGGCCCTGGGGACGGGAGAATCAGAGCTGCGACAGGTGACAGAGTTTTTCTTTGATCACCGCAAGGACGCCACCGTCGAACTGGCCCCGTGGGTGGAAGAAGCTTGCCGCGAAGATCTTGCCAGGCAAGGCTATGAGTGGCTGGCCAGCGAGAATGTCATGGTGCGCCGCTGTGAGTTGATGGCGGAACCGCTCGAGATCGTTGGCGATCTTGAGGATTGGGGCACCGTGTTGAGCTATGCATTCTTTGGGGAGCTGAACGACTTTGGCCGGCGAATTCTGGGAATCATGAGCCGGACGGTTGAAGCGATTCCAGTGGGCATAAGCATGGATGGTCAACTGGCCGCCGCCGCGCAGTTGATGGTGATTGGCAAGGTGGGGTTGTTGGGTGGGGACGGGACATTGGAGCAGTATCGGGGACGCGGGCTGCAGCAGAGGTTGATTCGGGGCCGTGTGGGCATGGCCGCCGGGCGGGGGCTCGAGTGGGTGCATGCCGAGGTTGTCGATGGCAGCGGCTCGCATCGCAATTACGAGCGCTGCGGTTTTCACAAGCTCTACGAACGCATCCACTACATCAAGCGATTTGCGGAAAATTGACCCTTTCCGGGACGAGCCACCGCGTATAGTATGAAGACCTATGAGTAGATTTATATTTTCAGCACTCGTGGGAGCTCTCGCGGTGGGTTCGCTATTTGCGCAGCCTGCTGTGAATGATGGTGGCATCCTCAACGCCGCCAGCTACGTCAGCTCCAGACTCCCGAGCGGCGCCATCGCGCAAGGCTCCATTTTTGTCGTATTCGGTGCCCGTATGGGGGGCGCTACTCTTACCCAGGCAGGATTTCCACTGCCCACCACACTTGCCGGCACCAATGTAAGGGTGACCAGCGGTGGGCAGACGCTGGATTGTCCGCTGGTTTATGTTTCGGCCGGCCAGTTGGCGGCCATTCTGCCGTCGACCACGCCTGTGGGCAATGCGACGCTCGCGGTTACCTACAACGGGCAGACGAGCACAGCTCGCAGCTTCCGCGTTGTTAACAGCTCGTTCGGCACCTTCAGCCTCAATCAGGCCGGCTCAGGTCCTGGCGTGATCACCAACTTTGAATCGGCCACCTCGCAACCCGTAAACACCGTTCTCAAGCCCGCTCGTTCGGGCCAGACGCTGATTCTTTACGGGACGGGCCTTGGTCCGCTGCCCTCGGGTTCGGATTCAACCGCGGCCCCCGCTGTTGAAATCAACCGCGCCAATGTGGAACTCTACGTCGGCACCACGCGGGCCACAGTGGCTTATGCGGGTCGCGCTCCGGGCTTTGCCGGCCTCGACCAGATCAACTTTGTTGTGCCGGCTGGCATTACGGGTTGCGCCATCCCGGTCAGCATCAAGACGGGCAATCAGGTGAGCAACTACACGACGATTGCGATCTCCTCCGGCGGTAACACCTGTACGGATGCGCTGGGCCTGCCCGCGAGCCAGCTTGAGCGGCTGAGCAGCACGGGTTCGCTCAAGGTTGGCGTGATTTCGCTCGCCCGCATCGATCTCGAAGTGAGCATTCTTGGCTTCACGACCAACGTCAAGACCGATACTGGTGTGGCGAGCTTTGTCGAATACACACCGACGACGATTGCTTCGAGCTCTTCGGTCAACGCCGCTGGTGTGCCATCGCTTGGCACCTGCACGGTATATGCCGGTACGAGTTCTGCTCTGACGCCGGTTGACCCCATCCCTCCGCGTGGTCTCGACGCTGGTGGACAGATCAACATCACGGGCCCCAAGGGCGCCAAGATCCTTAAGAAGACGCTCAACCTGATCGGCAACTACACCGAAACGTTGAGCACCGCTGGCATCTCGATTCCGGGATTCCCCGGCGGCACCGATGGCTCTTACCTCGAAGCGGGCCCCTATTCGTTTAATAACGGAGCGGGCGGCGCCGATGTCCGCGCCTTTACCGCCAATGCCACGCTGAACGCTCCGGTGAATTGGACCAACAAGTCGCAGATCGTATCGGTGAATCGCGCCAACGGCCAGACAGTGACCTGGACGCCTGGCTCGGCCAACGGCTACGTGGTGATCTACGGCTACTCGGCAACGGACGCTTCCGAATCCGCAGTGCTCGGTATCTTCACCTGCACGGCTCCGGCCAATGCTGGCACGTTCACTGTTCCGGCTTCGGTGCTGCTGACCCTGCCGGCCACGCCGGGCTCGAACTCGGTGGCCACGCCGCTGAGCGTGCTGGGGGTCGGTTCGGGTGATAATCCGACGCCGTTTACCGCACCGGGCCTCGATTACGCTTACATCGTGAACTCGTCGGTGGCCGTCAAGACGGTGACTTACCAGTAAACAGCATCCAAAGCTAAACTGAAATGAGGGCGGCCTTTGCTCAGGCCGCCCTCGTCTTGTTTTCCTGCTAAGAAAAAATGGCCCAGAACCTGACCCTCATTCTGTTTTTCCCCCTCCTCGGCGGGTTGATTCTGGCTTTGCTGCCATCTTCACGACCGCAGTTGCTCAAGCTTTGGGCCAATATCGTGCTGGGCGCGAATGCGTTGTGGACGATCAGCCTGCTCGGCAGCTTCAATGCGGGTGAGGATCTGCAGTTTGTGCAACGGCTGCCATGGATCCCCAGTATCGGCGCGGAGTTTTATCTGGGCGTGGACGGGTATTCGATTCTGCTGGCGGCGATGACGGCGGGTGTGGGCTTTCTGGCTTGCCTTGCCAGCTGGAATGCGATCGAGATTCGCATCAAAGAGTTCTACGTCTCGCTGTTGATCCTGCAGACGTGTGTGGCGGGCGTGTTTCTGGCCGTTGATGCGCTGCTGTTCTTCGTTTTCTTCGAGGCAAGCCTGATCCCGATGTTCTTCCTGATCGCGATCTGGGGCGGGCCCGAGCGGCGCAAGGCCGCGATGAAGTTTCTGGTTTACACCGTGGCCGGCAGCATGTTGCTGCTCCTCGGCCTGGTGTTGCTGTATTTCGAGCACTGGCGGCAGACGGGAATCTTTACGTTCGCCATTCCTTCGCTATGGACGGCGCAGCCGGCCGGAGAATTGGGCCAATGGATCTTCTGGCTGATGTTTGCCGGGTTTGCGGTGAAGGTGCCCATGGCGCCCTTCCACACCTGGCTACCCGATGCGCATACTGAAGCACCGACGGCGGGCAGTGTTTATCTGGCAAGCGTCATGCTCAAGATGGGCACGTATGGTTTTCTGCGGCTGGTGCTGCCCGGCGTACCCGAGACGGTAAAGCAGTCGAACGTGCTGTGGTGGATGAGCGTGCTCGCTCTGGTGGCGATCGTCTATGGCGCGCTGGTGTGCCTGAAGCAAAGGGATTGGAAGCGTCTCATCGCCTATTCGAGCGTGAGCCACATGGGCTTCTGCATGCTGGGCATCTTTGCGATGAACCCGGCCGGGCTTTCCGGCAGCATGTTGCAACAGATCAACCATGGGATCTCCACAGGCTTGCTGTTTCTGCTGGTGGGCCTGATGTACGAGCGCCGCCATACGCGCGAGATCGCCGAGTACGGCGGGCTTTGGACGCCGATGCCCGCGTTCTCAATCGTGTTTCTGCTGGCCGCGGTGAGCTCGATGGGATTGCCGCCGCTCAATGGATTTGTGGGTGAGGTGCGCATCTTGAGCGGGGCTTTTGAAATGAGCGTTTATTGGGCGCTCTGGGCTGGCGTTGGCATCGTGCTGACGGTGGCTTATCTGCTGTGGTGCTACCAGCGGATCTCGCTGGGCGAGACGGGCGAGAAGAATCGCCTGCTCAAGGATTTGACGGTGCGCGAGTGGGTGGTGGTAGCGCCGCTCGTGATTGCGGCGATTGGGATCGGGGTTTACCCGCAGCCGGCCTTCGAGATGCTCGAGCGCCCGGTGAAGCAGATTATCGAGAAAGTGAGGCCGAACTATTATGCTCAATCGAATTAGCGTCCATGGCGCGCGGCAACACAATCTCAAGAGCATCAGCGTCGAGATTCCGCGCAATTCGCTGACGGTGATCACGGGGCTGAGCGGCAGTGGCAAGTCCTCGCTTGCCTTCGACACGATCTATGCCGAGGGCCAGCGCCGTTATGTCGAAACGCTGTCGCCCTACGCGCGGCAGTTTCTCGATCAGATGGAGCGGCCAGAGGTGGATTCGATCGACGGGTTGAGCCCGGCCATTTCCATCGAGCAGAAGACGACCAGCCGTAGCCCGCGTTCCACCGTCGGCACGATCACCGAGATCTATGACTACGTGCGCCTGCTGTATTCATCTGTCGGCACGCCGCATTGCCCGAACTGCGACACCGAGATCAGCCGCCAGTCGACCGCGCAGATCATGGAGCGCATTGCCGAGATTCCCGAGAATACGCGCATCATGATCCTCGCGCCGATCGTGCGCGGACGTAAGGGCGAGTACAAGAAAGAGCTCGAGAAGTTTGCCCGGCAGGGCTTTGTCAAAGCACGCATTGATGGCGTGATGCGCAATCTCGAAGACGAGATCATTCTCGACAAGCGCAAGAACCACACGATCGAAGTGGTGGTGGACCGGCTGGTGCTCAAGCCCGACATCAGCAAGCGGCTCGAGGCGTCGATCGAGACAGCCACCAAGCTGGCCGAAGGCCTGGTGCTGGTGAGCATTCTGGGCGAAGGCAATGTCGAGACCGAAGAGCGCCTGTTCTCGCAGAAGATGGCGTGCCCCGATTGCGGCACCAGCGTGCCGGTGCTTGAGCCGCGCAGTTTCAGCTTCAACAGCCCTTATGGAGCCTGTCCGGAATGTAACGGCCTCGGCAGCATGTGGAGCTTTGACCCGGACAAGGTGATCATCGACCCCGCACGGCCGCTGTTTGATGGCGGGCTTGGCCCGGGGGCGAGTTCCAATTACGTCGGCCAGCGTGTCACCGATGGCGCCTGGAAAAACAACATCGACCTCGCCAAGGCGTGGGAGAAATTGACTGACGCCCAGCGGCAGATTCTGCTCTACGGCAAGGGGCCATTCCCCGGCATTCTCAAGCTGCTTGCCGACAACTTTGAGAGCGCCACCGATTCGTATCGTGAATACCTGAGCGACTTCATGACGTCGCAGGATTGTCCGTCGTGCCACGGTAAGCGCCTGCAGCCGGCGAGCCTGGCCGTGCGGGTGAAGGGCGTGCGGGTGAGTGAGTTCACCAGCATGAGCGTCAAACGCGCTCTCGAGACCGTGCGCGGCTTCAAGCTCACCAAGCGCGAGGATGAGATCGCCGGTGGCGTGGTGCACGAGATCCGGACGCGCCTTGAATTTCTCGAAGCCGTTGGCCTCGACTACCTCAGCGTGGAGCGCAGCGCGCAGACGCTGAGCGGTGGCGAGGCGCAACGCATCCGTCTGGCCACACAGATCGGCAGCCAGTTGCGCGGCGTGTTGTATGTACTGGACGAGCCCTCAATCGGCTTGCACCCGCGCGACAATGATCGCCTGCTTGAAACGCTTGAGCACCTGCGCGATTTGGGCAACACCGTGCTCGTCGTCGAGCATGATCAGGACACAATCGAACGCGCCGATTACGTGATCGACCTTGGGCCCGGGGCCGGCCGGCTGGGCGGTGAAGTAGTTGCTTCGGGTACAGCAAAAGAGATTGCCAGGTCGAAGACCAGCCTGACGGGACAGTACCTGAGTGGACGACTTGAGATCCCGGTGCCGGGCGTGCGCCGCATTGGCAATGGCAAGAAGATCACAGTGGTCAACGCCACAGAACACAATCTGAAGGGCGTCACGGCGGAGTTT
>CAZBTA010000003.1:0-4535 GCA_964494515.1 uncultured Bryobacter sp. | reverse complement strand
GGAGTTTCCGCTCGGCATGCTGGTGGCGGTTACGGGCGTCTCGGGCAGCGGCAAATCCACGCTGGTGAACGACATCCTTTACCGCGCGCTGGCCAAACACGTCTATGGGTCGAAGGCCGATCCCGGCCGGCACGAGAAGATCATCGGGCTCGAGGAGATCGACAAGGTAATCGAGATCGACCAGTCGGCGATTGGCCGCACGCCACGCTCGAATCCCGCCACCTACACGCAGGTTTTCTCGCCGATTCGCGACCTGTTCGCAATGTTGCCCGAGAGCCGTGAGCGTGGCTACAAGAGCGGGCGCTTCAGCTTTAACGTCAAGGGTGGTCGCTGTGAGGCCTGCCAGGGCGATGGCATGAAGCGCATCGAGATGAACTTCCTGCCGGACGTCTTTGTGATGTGCGACGTCTGCCGTGGCAAGCGCTATAACCATGAGACGCTGCAGGTGAAATACAAGGGCAAGAGCATTGCCGACCTGCTCGACACCACCATCGAAGACGCCGCCGAGCTGCTCAAGAACATCCCCAACGTCTCGATCAAGCTCGACACGCTGGTTGATGTCGGCCTTGGCTATTTGCACCTGGGCCAGAGCTCGACGACGTTGAGCGGTGGCGAGGCGCAGCGCATCAAGCTCGCCAAAGAGCTCAGCAAGCGGCAAACCGGCAAGACGATCTACATCCTGGACGAGCCAACAACGGGCTTGCACTTTGAAGATGTGCGGCGACTGCTCGAAGTGCTGCAAAAGCTTGTCGATCTGGGCAACACCGTGCTCGTCATTGAGCACAACCTCGACATCATCAAGAGCGCTGACTGGTTGCTCGACATGGGCCCCGAGGGCGGTGAAGGCGGCGGCACGCTGATCGCCAGTGGCACGCCTGAGCAGATCGCGGCCAACCCGCGCAGCCATACGGGAGCGGCCCTTAAGAAATTACTCGCGAAAGGCAAGGCCAAATGAGCAGCAAGTACAGACAACAACCCGTTGACCTTGGCGGGTTGAAGACGGTGAGCGTCTTTGCCCGTGGCGGCAAGGTGCAAGTGGAGCATTTTGCCCAGCCGCACAGCAAGGGCGACGGTGTTGGCACACTGCTCGACAAGATGCCCAAGCTTCTGGCGGCTGATACGCTACGCGCCGTCGTGGGCGCCATTCAGAATGCTCGCGCCAAGGGCAAGCCGGTGATCTGGGGCATGGGCGGCCATGTGATCAAGTGCGGTCTGGCGCCTGTGCTCATCGACCTGATGGAGCGCGGGTTTATCACCGCGTTTGCGATGAACGGTTCCACGTCCATCCATGATTTTGAGATCGGCATCTGCGGCGCAACCAGCGAGGATGTTGAAGCCGTTCTACCTGACGGCAGCTTCGGCAGCGCGGAAGAAACGGGCCGCTGGATGAACGAAGCCGCCATCGCCGCCACTGATATTGGCCTCGGCGAAGCCTATGGCCGCAAGCTCGACGAAGTTGGCAAACCGGGCCTGCGCGATCAAAGCGTTCTCTATCGCGCGTGGGCAAACGGCACGCCCGTCACCGTGCACCTCGCCATGGGTACCGATACGCCGCATACCCATCCGCTTGCCAATGGCGAAGCGCTGGGCCGGGGCACCCACCATGACTTTCGCCTGTTGTGCGGTATCGTAAGCGAGATCTCTGATGGTGGGGTTTATGTCAACTGTGGCAGCGCCGTCGTGTTGCCGGAAGTGTTTCTCAAGGTCGTCAGCAGTGTGCGCAATATCGGCACAAAGCTTGAGAACTTTACCACGGTGAACTTTGACTTCCTGCAGCACTACCGCCCCAAGATGAATGTCGTCGAGCGCCCGCACGCCAAGGCTGGCGGCAAGGGTTATTCGCTTACCGGACATCACGAGATCATGGTGCCGCTGGTGGCGGCGCTGCTCATTGAAGGGCAATAGATGGAGCATCGCGACGGGGAAGTTGCATGGAATTACGAAGACCTGGGCATTGTGCTCGGCGCCGTGCTTCCATGCCTTGTCGTCGCGGCGATCAGCGCCAAACTGTTGAGCTATGTCGTTCCCCAGAAAGGCGTGGTGACGGCAATCTCGCAGATTGTGATTTATGCCGGCGTGCTCGGCTGTCTTTATGCCACGCTCAAGCTGCGCCATGGCGTGGCGTTCTGGACGGCGATGGACTGGAACATTCCGTGGCGACGGATGGCGCTCACCGCGCTGCTCGGCCCGGGGCTCGCACTGGCGATGGGTTTGTTTTCGCTCTTGTTGCGCACACCGCAGGAAGCGATGGCGCTCGATGCGTTGTTGACCGATCGCGCTAGCATTATCGCGATTGGACTTGCGGCGACAACGATCGGGCCGATCTTTGAAGAGTTGATTTTTCGGGGCTTTGCGCAGCCGTTGTTTGTGCGCAGCCTGGGGCTTGTCGGTGGCCTGATCGCCACCGCTCTGCCGTTTTCGCTTTTGCATGGGCCGCAATACAACTGGAACTGGCAGCGTCTGGTAATTCTGACGTTGGCCAGTATCGCGTTTGGATATGTGCGGCACAAGACTGGATCCACCGCGGCATCGTCACTGACGCATGCCGCCTACAATCTCACCTTCATGGCGGGATTGATATCGAAGGAGATGACCTAGAAATCTCATGATTGAGACCTTACGCTGGACCGCGGCGGGCGTCGAGATGATCGACCAGACCCGCCTGCCGCATGTTGAAGAGTTTGTGCTGTGCCGTGACTACAAAGAAGTGGCAAGCGCGATCCAGACGATGATCATCCGTGGCGCGCCCGCCATAGGCGTGGCCGCCGCGATGGGCGTCGCCATCGGCGCGCAGCAGGCAAGCGATGCCAACTTTGACGCCGAGTTCGAAGAGATCTGCCGGACGCTGGCCGCCACGCGTCCCACAGCCGTCAATCTCTTCTGGGGCATCGAACGCATGAAGCGCCTGCGCGCGAGCCTTGCGGGCGAGCCTCTCAATGTCGTGCGCGAAAAGCTGGTGGCCGAGGCGCAAGCCGTGCATGCCGAGGACATCGCCATCAACCGCAAGATGGGCGCCTTCGGCGCGCCGCTGGTGCCGGATGGCAAGACGGTGCTCACGCATTGCAACGCCGGCGCGCTCGCCACGGCGGGCTACGGCACGGCGCTGGGCGTGATCCGCGCCGCCGTGGAAGCCGGCAAAAAGATTGACGTTTTTGCCGACGAGACAAGACCTTTCCTGCAGGGCAGCCGTCTCACCGTTTGGGAACTGCAGAAGGATGGCATCGAGACGACTTTGATCACCGACAATATGGCCGGCCACTTTCTGCGTAGCGGTCGCATTGGCTGCGTGGTGGTGGGCGCGGATCGCATCGCCGCCAATGGCGACGTCGCCAACAAGATCGGCACCTACGGCGTTGCCGTGCTCGCGCGCGAGAACAACGTGCCTTTCTACGTCGCTGCGCCGATCTCGACAGTGGATCTCAACACGCCCACCGGCGAGCAGATCCCGATTGAAGAACGCGCGGCCTCAGAAGTCACCGCGATGTTTGGCCACAAGGTGGCGCCCGACAACACGAAGGTGAAGAACCCCGCTTTCGACGTCACCCCCAACAAGTACGTCAGCGCGATCATCACCGAGCGTGGCGTGGCGCGGGCCCCGTTCACCGAAAGCCTCAAGAAACTCGTTCAAGGAGAATAACCCATGCGATTCCTTCTCGTTCTCGCCCTGGGCGCCATGGCAATGTTTGGCGCCAACGAATTTAGCAATCGCCGCGCACCGAGCTTTTCATTGCCGGATGTGACCATGCGGCAACACGACATCCTCGATTACCGGGGCAAGGTGCTGCTGCTTGAGTTCATCCAAACCAAGTGCCAGAAGTGCCAGGAGCTCACGCGCTCGGTGGAAGGTCGCGTCAAGCCGAAGTTTGGCGACAAGCTCGCCGTGCTCAGCATTGTCGTGCCGCCGGACACGTTTGATGAAGTCAAGAAGTTCACCAACGTCTTCAAGGTCACCTCACCGATTCTGTTCGATATGGGCCAGGTGGCGGGCAGCTACTCAAAGGCCTCGCCAGAGCGTCCGGCGATGTACTTTCCGCACGTGTTTTTGATCGATCAGAAGGGGCAGATCCGCAACGACTGGCAGTTCACAGCGCCGGGCCTTTACCCGGATGTCATCTCGGGCGACCGGCTGGTGGCTGAGATCGAAAAGTTGCTGGCCGAAGGCAGCCCCGCGGCACCGGCCCCGGCCAAGACCGCAGCCCCGAAGAAGAAATAGCGCTAGTCTAGCGGATGTGAACCGTGCGTTACTCATCCTGCTGTGCACAATTAGCCTCGCCCACGGCGAGAACCTGCACACAGCGATTCGCGCTGGTGACATCGACAAGGTAAAGGCATTGATTGCGGCGGGGGCCAGCGTTACCGAACGCGACCCGCTCGGGGGCACCCCGCTGCATGATGCCGCCTGGTCTGGCAATGTTGAGATCGCCCTCCTTTTGCTCGACAAAGGCGCTGAAGTAGACGCGCCCCACGTTGACATCAACGCCTCTCATTCCGAGAGCGGATCCACTCCCCTGCATTACGCCATCCTTACCAACCAT
>CAZBTA010000002.1:37045-65009 GCA_964494515.1 uncultured Bryobacter sp. | reverse complement strand
GGCCGATTCCTTTGAGGTGAACGACCAGTTTGTCGAAGGCGAGAAGGTGGCGACGCGGATGACGGCACATGTCAAACTCCGGGCTACTGGTGAGCCAATGACGCTGATCGGGATCAATCTCGCCCGCATCGTTGGCGGCAAGATTGTCGAGGAGTGGAATACCTGGGAGCAGTTGCAGAAACCGAAGGCGTAAGGGGCGTTCGCAGAAAAAGCAGATTTATATTTGCTTTGTTTTGAGCAGCTTTCGGCAGGGCGGGGAAGAAGCGGGGCGGCGGGGTGCCTAGAGTCGAACTCGTGGGAGTGAGGAAGGCTCCCCGAAGAAAACACCCCAATGCTCTTCCAGATTTTTTGAGGACTCCCTCATGCTTCAACCGCCCGTATCCACGTTTCCGCGTCCGATGTCACAGACGGCATCTGGCCAGGCGACACTCGATGTCTGCACGATGATTTCCAACCCGGTGCGCTATGCGTCGCGCTACCGTCTGTTTCAGGGATTCAAGGCGCAAAACGAAGGCCCGCACATCCGCCACTGGACGGTGGAAGTGGCCTATGGCAATCGTCCCTTCGCTGTAACCGACCCGACCAACCCGCGCCACCTGCAACTGCGCACGAACACCGAACTCTGGCACAAGGAAAACGCGCTCAACCTGCTGTTTGCCCATGTGCTGCGCCACCAGCCCGATGCCCAATACTTTGCCTGGGTGGACGCCGATGTGACGTTCGCGCGACCCGACTGGGCCTACGAAACCATCCAGCAACTGCAGCATTATCAGGTGGTGCAGATGTTCAGCCACTGCCTCGACCTCGGGCCGAAGTATGAGCCGGTGGGCGAGATCCGCAACAGCTTTGTGTGGATGTACTACAACGAGCCCAAGAAGCAGACGAAGGCCACCAAGGGCACGATGCGCACGGCGGATGGCCAGTATGGCTACACGAAGGGCGGCTACTGGCACCCCGGCTTTGCCTGGGCAGCGCGGCGCGAGGCGCTCGATCACCTGGGTTGTCTGATGGACTTCTGCATTGTCGGCTCAGCGGACTGGCACATGGCCGCCTGCCTGATTGGCGAAGGCGAGAAGACCGTATCGCGACAACTGGCGCCGGCATACAAGCGCGAAGTCATGGAATGGCAGGAGCGCGCCACCAAGTACATCAGAGGCAATATCGGCTACGTCGATGGGCTGCTCAATCACCACTGGCACGGCCGCAAGGTGGATCGTCACTACACGGACCGCTGGCAGATTCTGGTGAACAACAAGTACAACCCGGAAACCGATATCAAGCGGGATGCCCAGGGCTTGTACCTGCTGACGGATCGCTCGTCGGGCCTGCGCGACGACATCCGCACCTACTTCCGCTCACGCAACGAGGACTCGATCGACCTCGCCTAGAATAGGACCAGAATGACCAGTCGTCTCACCGAGACCCCGCGCCAACTGCGTCGCCGGGCTTTTCAGCTGTTTGGCAACCTGGCCATTCGTCCCAAGCTGCTCGTGCTGCACAACCTGTTCTTTCTGGTGCTGACGGTAGCTGTTTACTTTAGTGTGATTCCGCTGTTTGAGCGCCGCGTGGCGAGCGCCAAACAGCGGGAGTTCACGCTGCTGGCCCAATTGTTTACGGATGATGGCGGCTTGCCCGCCATGGAATTGATGGGGCTCTACACCTACAGCCAGGGTGACGCGGGCACGCTCGCGATGCCACCGGCGGCGGTTGAGTACCTGAACGATAATCCGACGCGCGTCTGGATGAACCCGGCGGTGAGCGACACGATCTACAAGCGGGCGCCGATTGCCGGGCTGTATCGCGCGATCACGATCCCCGAGGTGTACTACGACGGGCTGGTGACACGGGCCAAGTACACGTTGTTTCTGGTGCTCGCAATTCTGTATCTGAGCGCGATTCTGGTGCTGGAGCTGGTAGTGATGCCGGCGTATGTGTACCGGCCGATCCAGGTGTTTCTCGATGCGGACGACGCGGCGCGGGCGAATGATCGCGACCGTGAGCTGATCGGCGAGCATGAGATTCTCGGCGATGAAATCGGCAAGATCATGATCTCGCGCAACGAGACCATGCGCAGACTGCGGCAACAGAATGAAGAACTGGAGGCAGCGCGCTCGAAGCTGCTCGAGCAGGACCGGTTGGCCTCGCTGGGTTTGCTGTCGGCCTCGGTGGCGCATGAATTGAATACGCCGCTGGCGGTGTTGCAGGGCTACATCGAGAAGTTTGCCGAGAACAACCCCACGCCGCAAAACGCGGAACGCATTTCGCGGATGCTCAAGATGACGCAGCGGCTGCGGCGCATCTCGGAATCGCTGGTCGGTTTTTCGAGGGTGCGCAAGGAGCAGCATGAGCCAGTGGGGGTACGCTCACTGATTGAGGAAGCCTGGCACATTGCTTCGATTGACGAGAAGGCGGGACGAGTGCAGTTCTTCAACGAGGCCAAGCCAGAGGATTGTGTGCTGGGCAATGCGGACCGGCTACTGCAGGTGTTTTTAAACCTGATCCGCAATGCGATGCAGGCGGTGCCGGCGAGCGGGGGAGAGATTCGCGTGTCGACGCTGGGTGTGCGCACCGATGGCAAGGCGATGCTCGCCATACGAGTGGAGGACAACGGACCGGGAATCCCGCCGGATGTGCTGCCGGACATCTTTGATGCGTTCGTTACGACGCGGCTGGACTCAAAAGGTACAGGCCTGGGCTTGACGGTATCGGAAGGGATTGTCCACCAGCACGGTGGCACAATCTCAGCTGGCAATCGCCCGGGAGGGGGAGCCAGTCTCGAAGTCAGGCTGCTCGACGGCACGACGAACCGGCAGGCGGCGTAGCGGCTCCTCAAAGACGAACGCGCGCTGGCGGGCGCAATCCTGCGCACAGATCTCGATCCATTCGCGGTGCTCCGGCCAATCTTCCACGACGAGTACGGATTTTTCGATGGCAGCCATGCCGGGGTAGTCGCGCTTCTTGCCGCGCCACTCGGGCATGCGACCGACGGTGAGTCCACCGGCGGAGAGAGCCTCGGCGAAGCTGTCGGCGCCGCCCAGAATCAACTGTTCGTCGATCGACAATAGGCTGTTGCCCATACCCCGTACGCCGGGGGCCAGTTTTTCCCACTTGCCCATGCCGCCGCGCCCTTCAATGCGCAGCGCGATGCCGCGCGGTTCGGTGACGACGCGCAAACGTTCCCACTCGCCGATCACACCTTCGACGGGCGTGACGTAAACCTCTTTGGTATGAACAGTTACCTGATTTACAACTGTATCCGGAGTGAGGCTCATCGTCTCAGGATCGAGATCGGCGAACACCGGTTCCATGCCGTCCTGAGCGATTCCAGCCACTACCTCTGCCGGTGCGAGTACCGGCAGGATTACCTCATCCTTAGTCCCCATAAAGCCTTACCATTCCAACACACATCTATCGGCAGGGACAAACAAAAGATCAGGGTTTTGCACAAATTCCTTTATTTCCTGCACTTTGCAAGTGCTGGTTGTGCTAACCTAGCAAATTGTCATGCGTGTCCCCGAACTCATACAGCGTAAGCGCGACGGCGAAGAACTAGCCCAAGAAGAACTGGCGTTTCTCGTCGAAGGTTATATGCGGGGTGAAATTCCCGAATACCAGATGTCTGCCTTCCTGATGGCCGTGTATTTCAAGGGCCTGACGGAGGCGGAGACGGATCAACTGACGGCGTTGTTGATTGCTTCCGGCGAGAAGCTGGACCTGTCGGACATCCCCGGCCTGAAGGTGGACAAACATTCCACTGGCGGCGTTGGCGACAAGACGAGCCTGATTGCGGCGCCGCTGGCTGCCGCGGCGGGTGTGGTGGTGCCGATGATCTCGGGCCGTTCGCTGGGTCACACCGGCGGTACGCTCGACAAGCTGGAATCCATCCCGGGCTTCAACGTCAACCTGACGATCGAGCAATTCAAGGCGCAGTTGGCCGAGCACAAGCTGGCGTTTATCGGACAGACGGAGCAGCTTGCTCCGGCCGATGGTCGCCTGTATGCACTGCGTGATGTGACCGCGACGGTGGAATCGATTCCGCTGATTGCCAGCTCGATCATGTCGAAGAAGATCGCCTCGGGCCTCGATGCGCTGATCCTCGACGTGAAGGTGGGCTCGGGCGCATTCATGAAGCAGCAGGTGCATGCGCGCCGTCTGGCGCAGTTGATGGTTGGCATTGGTCGCCGCCTCGACAAGAAGGTGCAGGCGCTGATTACGGACATGAACCAGCCGCTGGGCTTTGCGGTGGGTAACGCGCTTGAAGTGATGGAAGTTTCGCAGACGCTGCAGAACTCCGGCCCGATCGATCTGACGCGTCTGAGCCTTGAGCTGGCCGCGCGGATGATCTTTGCCGGCAAGGCCACGCCGACGCTTGAGGCGGCGCGTGAGCTGGCGCAGACGAAGCTGCTCGATGGTTCGGGCTACCGCAAGTTCAAGGAAGTGATCACGGCCCAGGGCGGCAACGCACAGGTGCTGGATCGCTTTGACCTGCTGCCGAACGCCACGGGGATGCGCGAAATCGTGACGCCGCGTGGCGGCTACGTGAGCGCGATCGACGCCGAGGGCATTGGCAAGTCGGTGGTGATGATTGGTGGCGGCCGCAATGCGATGACCGACACGATCGATCACGCCGTTGGCATCATCCTCGAGGTGAAGGTGGGCCAGAAGGTGGACGCGGGCAGCGTGTTGTGCCGCCTGTACCACACGAGCGAAGTGAACCTCGAAGAAGCCGCTGAACTGGTGGAAGACAGCTTCCGTATCTCGGCAAACGCACCGGAGCAGCGCGACATCCTTCTTGAAGTAGTAGGCTAGTATCCTATGGTTGGCCTGCTTGGCCTGGTGGCGATTCTCGCCACCTGCTACTTCCTCTCAACAGATCGCAAATCCATCAAGCCGAGGCTCCTCTTATGGGGCCTCGGTTTGCAATTTGGGTTTGCCGTAATCGTGCTCAAGACCCCCGCCGGACAAGCGTTTCAAGTGGCTTCTGGCGCTGTTAACAACCTTCTCAAATACTCCGAAGACGGAGCGACGTTTCTGTTCGGCGACAAGCTGGGCAAGGCGAACCCCGAATTTGGCGTGTTGTTTGCTTTCCAGGTATTGCCGATCGTGGTGTTTATCGCGAGCCTGTTTTCGGTGATGTACTACTTTGGCGTGATGCAGATCGTCATTGGCGCCATGGCCAAGGTGATGCGCTTTACGATGGGTGGCTCGGGGGCGGAATCGACCAACGTGGCGGCGTCGATCTTCATGGGCCAGACGGAAGCACCGCTGACGATCCGGCCGTTTTTGGCGAAGTTGACCGAGTCGGAGCTGTTTACGATCATGACCAGCGGTATGGCACACGTGAGCGGGGCGACGATGGCGGCGTATGTGAAGTTTGCCGGAGTGTCGATTGAACACCTGCTGACGGCGGTGATCATGACGGCGCCGGCGACGATATTGCTCGCCAAGATGCTGGTGCCGGAGACGGCGACGCCGGAGACGTCGGGTGATGTGAAGCTGGACGTCGAAAAGCCGGGCATCAACGTGATTGATGCGGCGGCGCGCGGCGCGGGCGATGGCCTGCAGTTGGCGCTGAACATTGCCGGCATGCTGATTGCGTTTCTAAGCCTGATCGCGCTCGTGAATGGTGTGCTGACGGGGGTCGGGTTGCCGACGATGCAGCAACTGCTCGGGTATCTGTTTGCGCCGGTGGCGTGGCTGCTCGGCGTGGCATGGAACGATTGCCAGTCGATCGGGCAGTTTCTCGGATCGCGGCTGGTGCTGAATGAATTTGTGGCGTTTATCGAGCTGGGCAAGGCCAAGGCGCAACTGGATCCGCGGTCGTTCACGATCGCCACGTTTGCCCTGTGCGGGTTTGCCAACCTGAGCTCGGTGGCGATCCAGGTGGGTGGCCTCGGGGCGCTGATGCCGACGCGCAAGAGCGATATCGCGCGGCTCGGCCTCAAGGCCGTGATGGCGGGAACGATGGCGAACTTTATGTCCGCCTGCATTGCGGGGATGTTGCTATGAAGGAAACGATTGCGTGGCTCGAGAGTCGCATTGCGGCCCAGCCCGAAATTGCGATTGTGCTGGGGTCGGGGCTGGGGCCGATGGCCGATGCCGTCGAGAACGCCCAGGTGTTTGCCTATGACGAGATCCCGGGCTGGCCGCGCAGCACGGCCGTGGGGCATGCGGGCAAGCTGATCTTTGGCGAACTGGAGGGACGGCGTGTGGTGGTGATGTCCGGCCGGGCGCACTACTACGAAGGCCATCCGATCGACAAGGTGGTGCTGGGTGTGCGCGTGCCGGCGCGGCTTGGGGCCACAAAGGTGATCCTGACGAATGCGGCGGGGGGCATCAACCTTGGCTACCATCAGGGCGCGCTGGTGCTGATTACCGATCATTTGAACCTGCAGGGCACCAATCCGTTGATCGGGCCGAATGATGATGAGCTGGGGCCGCGTTTTCCGGACATGACCCATGCGTACTCGCGGCGGCTCAGGGCGCTCGCCAAGGCCAAGGCGGCCGCGGTGGGCGTGGGGCTCCATGAAGGCGTTTATGCCTGTCTGTCGGGCCCAACCTACGAGACCCCGGCGGAGATCCGCTACCTGCGGACGATTGGCGCGGATCTGGTGGGCATGTCGACCGTGCCCGAGACGATCGCGCTGAATCATATGGGCGCCGAGGTGGTGGCGTTCAGCTGCGTGACGAACATGGCGGCTGGCACAACGGACGAGAAGATCAACCACGAGGAAGTGCTTGAGACGGGCCGGCGCGTGCGTGATGAATTCATCCGGCTGATCCGCTCCATTTTGCCTGAAGTATGAGCCTGATTGAACAAGCCCGCAAGGCCCAGCGCGCGGCTTACGCGCCGTATTCGAAGTTTCATGTGGGCTGTGCCCTCGAGACGAATGACGGCACGGTGTATACCGGCTGCAATGTGGAGAACGCGAGCTATGGCGCGACGGTGTGCGCCGAGCGAGTGGCGATCTTCAAGGCCGTGGCTGAAGGGCAGCGCAAGTTTCGGCGGATTGTGGTGTGCACGGATTCTGAAGTGCCCGCCTCGCCCTGTGGCATGTGCCGGCAGGTGATTGCCGAGTTTTGCGGGCCGGAAACTGAAATCATCCTGGTAGGAGCCCATGACACAGAACGCCGCTACACGTTTGCCGAAATCTTCCCGCACCCGTTTGATCCCGCGTCGCTGCTTTAGCCTTGCGCTGGCGGGCGCCGCGCTGGGCGTGGCGCAGAAGCGACCGGTGACGGTGATCCGCGCCGGCGTGGTGGTGACGATGGACGCCCAACGCCGCGTGATCGAGAACGGCGCGGTGGCCATCGAAGGCAACAAGATCGTGGCTGTGGGCACGGCGGCCGAGGTGACCAAGAGCTACCCGGCAGCGACCGTCGTGGCAAGGCCGAATGGCATTCTGATCCCGGGGTTGATCAACACGCACGCGCACATCCCGATGTCGCTGTTGCGTGGCATCGCCGATGACAAAAGGCTGCAGGATTGGCTCGAGAACTTTATCTTCCCGGCCGAGGGGCGCAACGTCAGCAAAGACTTCTGCTATTGGGGCACGATGCTGGGGTGCCTCGAGATGATGCTGTCCGGCACGACGACGTACACGGACATGTACTACTTTGAGGAAGAAGTAGCGCGGGCGACCAAGCAATGCGGGTTGCGTGGGGTGCTGGGGCAGACGGTGATCGGGTTTCCGGTGGCAGACGCCAAAACGCCGGCCGACGCGCTGGCGCGCACGGAGGCGTTCTTCAAGCAGTATGCGAATGATCCACTGATTATCCCGGCGGTGGCGCCGCATGCGTTGTATACGAACTCGCGGGAGACGCTTGAGGCGTGCCGCAAGCTGGCCAACCGCTACGCGAAGCCGCTGGTGATCCATGTGTCGGAGACCAAGCGCGAGAACGACGACATGATCGCCAAGTACGGCAAGTCGCCGACGCAGACGCTGGCCGAATGGGGCATCTTTGACGGGCCGACCGTGGCCGCGCACGTGATCTGGGTGGATGACAAGGACATCGCGACGCTGAAGGCAAAGAACGTGGGGCTGGCGCATTGCCCGTCGTCGAACATGAAGCTGGCGAGCGGTATCGCGCCGGTGGTGAAGCAACTGCGGGCGGGGCTGCACGTGGGCGTGGGCACGGACGGGCCGGCGGGGTCGAATAACGACTTTCACCTGATTGAGGAAATGGATCTCGCGGCCAAGTTGGCGAAGGTGAGCGCGATGGACCCCGAGGTGCTGCCGGCGCAGACGGCGCTCGAGATGGCGACCGTGCATGGCGCGGCGGTGATCGGCATGGGGGATAAGCTTGGGTCCATCGAGGCGGGCAAGCTGGCCGACCTGGTGGTTGTACGTAACGATACTCCTAATCTGGTACCGAGCTTTGACCCGTATTCGTCGATCGTGTACGCGGCCAAGGGGGCTGATGTGAGTGATGTGTTTGTGAATGGTGAGGCGGTGGTGCGGAGGGGGAATCCGTTGAAAATTCAGGCCGCGCCGATCCTCGAGCAGGCGCGCAAGTACCAAAAGCAGATCGTACTCTCCCTCTCGAAAAAAGGGTAATACCTCCACCTTACTGCCCTATCCCTCCAACATTAATGTCGGAGAGAGGCTAAAGGTTTTGCCCACTATGTGTGCGAATCATGAAATCCAGTTTTACCCTGATCGCACGCGCGGCGATGACCGCCCTCATTGTCGGTGCTTCTGCTCAAGCAACGATTCTTACCGAGTTTTCCAATGTTGGAGCCTGGACGAGCGCGACGACCGGCGCAGTAACGCAGACCTTTACCGGTGAAGGGAATGCCTATAACGCGACGAGCGCAGGCCTTAACCGTGGCGGCCTGAACTACCGCGGGTTCTACAACGAGAATGTCAGCACGCTCTTTGACACGTATCTGTATACCGCCCCGGCGAGTGAATCGATGGGTACGGGTGTGCAAATCATTGGTGGCGCCAATGGCTGGTTGGGCAATGGCACCTACAATGCCGGCATCGAAGTGAACCTTGGCGGCACGCCGAATGTCACTTCGTTCGGGTTTGATTTTTCGGCCTTCCGGGTGCGCACCAACGGGCAATATGTCTACTCCACGCTGGCGACGCCGATCGTGCTGACGCTGCAGGTGTACGAAGGTGGCACGCTGAGCGGCACGCGCAATCTGACGGTGGCGAATTCGCTGGGCAGCGCGCCGGTTGCGACTTACTTTGGCTTTCAGACGAGCGGCTCGATCTCATCGATCAAGCTGTACATCAATACGCCGACGAATACCGACTTCAACCGCGTGATCCTCGACAACATCGCCTACGGGCAGATTGCTGCTTCGTCAGGTGGTGGGGAGCCGGGTGGTGGTGGCACGCCGCCGAGCGGTGACATCCCCGAACCGCAGACGTTCCTGCTGTGTGGTGGGGCACTGGTGGCAGCGGCGCTAGTGCGCCGGGCTCGCGCCTAGATCCAGAACCATATCGAGGAGGTCCGGCTGATTCTGAAACCCTCCCCTCCTGCCGGCCTCAACAAAGCCCAGCGCCCGATACAATTTGACGGCGCTGGGCATCTTTGTTTCGATCGTGTCGAGGTGGAGGCGCTGGTAGCCGGCCGTGGTGGCGTAGGCGATGGCCGCTTCGACGAGGGCCCGGCCGAGGCCGGTGCCACGAGCAGCGGGGTAGACGAAGAGGCGTTTCATTTCAAGGCCGCCTTCGTTGAAGGGGCGCAGGGCGATGCAGCCGTCTTCGCCGGCGAGCAGAATCAGCTCATACTTGCCGGGGAGCGAGGCGAGTTCCTGCTCGAAGGACTGGAAGCAGAGATCGACGTTGATGTCGGCCTGATAGTCGCGAAACAGGCGCTGGACGAGGTCGAGGTCCGCCGGGAAGCGGGCCGGGCGGATGTTAAACTGAAGGTCACGTGGGTTCAGAGGCCAAAGATTCCTTTCAAGAGTTAGTGGATATTATGGCGCGATTGCGCGCTCCGGGTGGGTGCCCGTGGGATCGTGAACAGACGTTCGAGACGATCAAGCGCTATACGATCGAAGAGACCTATGAGGTGATCGATGCGATCGATCGCAAGGATTACAAAGGGTTGTGCGAGGAGTTGGGGGACCTGATGCTGCAGCCGGTGTTCTACGCGCAGATGGCGCAAGAAGCCGGGCTGTTTGACATCAACGACGCGTTGCGATCGATCAACGAAAAGCTCGTACGGCGGCATCCGCATGTGTTTGGCGATGTGGAGGCGGACACGCCCGACAAGGTGTTGGCCAACTGGGATGCGATCAAGGCTCAGGAGAAGGGCGAGGACGCGCCGCAGGGCTTGCTCGAGAGTGTAAACCGCGCGCAGCCGGCGCTGATGGAAGCGGCGCAGATTTCGAAGAAGGCGGCCAAGGCGGGGTTTGAATGGGCTTCGTTTGCCGATGTGCTCGACAAGCTGCGCGAAGAGGCGGAAGAGTTGCGCGAGGCGCAGGCGGGCGGGACGGCTGAAGAGATTGAAGGCGAGATCGGAGATCTGCTGTTTACGGTGGTGAACCTGGCGCGCTGGGCGAAGGTGGATCCGGAACAGGCATTGCGCCGCACGAATACGAAGTTCAGAAACCGCTTTGCGCACGTGGAGGCGCGCGTGGCCGCCGCGGGCAAAACGGTGGAGCAGACGGGTATTGACGAGCTGGAAAGTTACTGGCAGGAGGCCAAAAAAGGATGATCGAAATCCGTGCATTGACCGAGCACAAGGAGTTCGAAGACGCCGTCGCGTTGCAGAAGACGATTTGGGGCTTTGAAGAGATCGAGCTGTTGCCGGTGCGCCTGTTTGTGGTGGCGACGAAGGTGGGCGGGCAGGTGTTTGGCGCCTTCGACAAGGGACGGATGGTGGCGTTTCTGCTGGCGATCCCCGGTCTGAAGCCGGGTGGGAAGTATTACCTGCACAGCCACATGATGGGCGTGCTGACGGACTATCGCAATGTCGGCATTGGCCGCATGCTCAAGCTGCGGCAGCGTGAAGAGGCGCTCGAGCGGGGCATCGGGCTGATCGAATGGACGTTTGATCCGCTGGAGGTGAAGAACGCGTTCTTCAACATCGAGCGGCTGGGGGCGGTGGTGCGGCGGTATGTGTTGAACCAGTACGGGACGACGACCAGCGCGCTGCATGGCGGATTGCCGACGGATCGATGTGTGGCCGAGTGGTACATCGGCAGCGACCGCGTGAATGCGTTGCTGGGGACGGGGCAGTTTGAACGGCCGGCCGTGGAGGCGCGGATTGAAGTGCCGGTGGCGATCCAGGTATGGAAGAAGAGCGACCCGGCGCGGGCCCGCGACACGCAGGCCTCGATCAGCGCGCAGTTTCAGGAACACTTCCGCGCGGGACTGGCGGTGACGGGATTTGAACGGGCTGAAGACAAAGGAACCTATCTGTTAAGCACATGGCATTCGTAATCGACAAAATCCAACTGCACCAGATTGAAATGCCGCTGGTGCATTTCTTCCAGACGAGCTTTGGGCGTACTTACTCGCGGAAGATTATTCTGGTGGAAGTTACCGCTGATGGAGTAACTGGCTGGGGTGAAGTGACCGCCGGCGAGAACCCGTTCTACAACGAGGAATGGACGGATTCTGTCTGGCCGCTGCTGCGCGACTACATTGCACCGCGCGTGCTGGGACACAAGTTTGAGTCGGCGGCTGAGGTGGGCGAGCGCTCGGCGCATATCCGTGGGCACTTTATGGCGCGCGGCGGCATGGAGGCCGCCTGCTGGGAGCTGGAGGCGCGACAGAAGGGGATTCCGCTGTATCAGGCCATTGGCGGCGGCGCGCAAAAGAAGATTGCCTGTGGGGTGTCGATCGGGATCCAGGACAGCGTGGATCAACTGCTTGGCAAGATCGAGACGGAAGTGAACGCGGGGTATCGCCGCATCAAAATCAAGATCGCCCCGGGCTGGGACGTTGAGGTGATCCGCGAGGTGCGCAAGCGGTTCCCCGAGATTTTGCTGATGGGCGATGCGAACTCGGCCTACCGGCTGGAGGATTGGGAACTGCTGGCGGCGCTCGATGAATTCAACCTGATGATGATTGAGCAACCGCTGGCGCATGACGAGATCATCGATCACGCTGAGCTGCAGGCGAAACTGAAGACGCCGATTTGTCTCGACGAGTGCATCCGGTCGGCGCATCAGGCCGAGCAGGCGATCCGCATGGACGCCGGGCGCATCATCAATATCAAGCTGGGGCGCGTGGGTGGATTTGCCGAGGCCAAGAAGGTGCACGATGTGGCAATGAAGCACAACATTCCGGTGTGGTGCGGCGGCATGCTGGAATCGGGCATCGGCCGGGCGGCGAACATCGCGTTGTCGACGCTGCCGAACTTTGTGTTGCCGGGTGATGTGAGCGCCTCGAAGCGTTACTGGAAGCGTGATGTGATTACGACGCCGGTTGAGGTGTCGGCGGATGGCTTCATCACCGTGCCGGAAGGGCCGGGGATGGGCTATGAGGTGGATCTTGAGTTCTTGAAGTCCATCACCGTGAGACAGGAGACAATCGTCAAGCCTTGAGCGAGGGAAGCAGTAGTAAACGGCAGCTGTACCTGTTGATGCTCCTCATCACGTTCTTGTGGAGCTTCAACTTCATCACCAGCAAGATCGCGTTGCGGCAATGGCATCCGGTGTTGCTGACGGGTTGGCGAACGACGCTGGCGTTGTTGCTGTGTCTGCCGTTGTACTGGCGGGAAAGGCCCCATGCGTGGGACTGGACGATGTTCTGGCGGTTTACCGGGCTTGGCACGCTGGGCATGGCGGCCAACCAGTTGTTCTTTGCGCTGGGGGTGAAGAAGACTTCCGTTGCGCATGGGGCGCTGATCGTGGGCATGACGCCAGTGTTTGTGTATCTGCTGTCTTGCGCCGTGGGGCAGGAGCACTTTCGTCCGAAGAAGCTGGTGGGCATGGGACTGGCGCTGACGGGGATTGGCGTGCTGCAGACGCAGACGGCAGGGAAGGCTTCGCTCGTTGGCGATAGTCTGGTGCTGCTGGGGTGTCTCGCGTTTACGGTGTTTACGGTGTTCTCAAAGCCGCTGAGTGGCAAGCTGTCGCCGATTGGGACGGTGACGCTGAACTTCACGGGGGCGGTGGTGTTGCTGATGCCGGCGACGATATCGTTGTCGATGGATTTTCCGTTCCGGCAATTGCTGCCGATTTCGTGGGTGTGCCTGCTGTTTATGGCGGCGGTGCCGAGTGTGTTCTGCTTTTTGATTTATTACAAAGTGCTGAAGCAGTTGCCGGCGTCGCAACTTACAACGTTTACTTACCTGCAGCCGGTGCTGGCCTCGGCGATGGCGATTCCGCTGCTGGGGGAGGCGCTGAGTCTGAGCCTGCTGAGTGGTGGGTTGATGATCCTGCTTGGGGTCTACCTGACGGAGCGGTTCTAGAATGGCGGTGACGATCTCCGAGCTGTTGCGGCGCAATCGGAACTACCGGCTGCTGTGGGGTGGGCAGGTGGTGAGCGAGGTTGGGGATCACTTCAACAATATCGCTGTGTTCGCGATGGCGATCCGGCAGGAGCATGGGGGATTGTTGGTGAGTGGGGTGCTGATTGCGCGGGCGATTCCGATGCTGGTGGCCGGGCCGCTGGCGGGGGTGGTGCTTGATCGGGTGGACAGACGGCACGTCATGATTGCAAGTGATCTGGTGCGAGCGATTGTGGGGCTGGGCTTTCTGCTGACGCTGGGGCAGAGCTCGAATACGCTCCTGTTTGTGCTGAGCGCGATCCTGATGTTTGCGAGCCCGTTCTTTACCGCGGGGCGCAATGCGATACTGCCGGTGGTGGCCAAGGGCGAGGAACTGATGCCGGCCAATGCGCTGACGCAGACGACGGCGTGGGCGACGACGGCGCTGGGGGCTTTTCTGGGTGGTACGTCGGTGGCGATGTTTGGGTATGAAGGCGCGTTTCTGATCAATGCGGCGAGCTTTCTGGTGAGCGCCTTGTGCTTGTGGGGATTCAAGGCGGAGCCGGGTGAGTTTATGCCGCCGCTGGTGGGTGAGAAGCGGCAATTTCATCCGCATCAGGAGTTTGTCGAAGGGTTGCGGTACCTGCGTGGGGAGCCGTTGCTATTCGGGATCGCGCTGATTGGCGTGGGGTGGGCGACCGGGGGCGGGGCGGCGCAGATTTTGTTCAGCATCTTTGGCGAGAAGGTTTTTCATATGGGGCCGAAAGGGATCGGGATCATCTGGGGCGCCGCGGGTGGGGGGCTGGTGCTGGGAGGGATCCTGGCGAACTGGCTGAACAAGCGACTTTCGTTTGAGGGATACAAGAAGACGGTGAGCATCGCCTACCTGATGCACGGGGCGATGTATGTGGCGTTTGCGCTCGAGCCGCGATTTGGCGTGGCGCTTGTATGGATCGCGCTGTCGCGGGCAGCGGGGTCGACCTCAAGTGTCGTCAACTATGCGAAGGTGTTGCAGTATGCGGATAATCGTTACCGCGGACGGGTGTTCGCGACAATGGAGACGATGACGTGGTCGACGATGATGGTGAGCATGTTTGTGGCCGGGATCGCCAGTGAGACGTACTCGCCGCGGCTGATTGCGGCCGTGGCCGGATGCCTTAGCGGGACCACCGGCGTGGTGTGGGCGTGGGCCAACTGGCGCGGGAAATTGCGGCTACCGGCGGCGGCAGCGTAATGGAAGAGAAACTGCAGGGGAAGCTATACGACGGAAGGCAATTG
The DNA here is from genome assembly GCA_964494515.1 of uncultured Bryobacter sp. Classification (GTDB taxonomy): domain Bacteria; phylum Acidobacteriota; class Terriglobia; order Bryobacterales; family Bryobacteraceae; genus Bryobacter. The sequence continues at coordinate 50,330 of CAZBTA010000002.1, read as the reverse complement.
CGGCGGCTGTTGCCGTATGCGTGGCCGTACCGGTGGACGGTGGCGTTGAGCCTTGTGCTGCTGACCGGGCAGACGCTGGCGCAGGTGGTGACGCCGCTGCTAACGCGGGTGGCGATCGACAAATACATCGTCCACAAGGTGGATGGGTTTGAGGGGATGCTCGAGTTTTTGAATCCCTGGCTGCCGGCGGATGTTTGGGCCGGGCTGAGTTTTCTGAGCGCGGTGTTTGGGGTGATGCTGCTGGCGCGACTGGGGCTTGAGTATGGGCAGCAGTTGGCGATGCAGTATACCGGGCAGCGGATCATGTTTGATCTGCGGCGGGATATCTATGCGCACCTGCAGCGGCTGGATGTGCAGTTTTTTGACCGTAATCCGATCGGGCGCATTGTGACGCGGGTGACGAGCGATGTGGATCAGCTGAACGAGTTCTTTTCGGCGGCGCTGGTGACGATCCTCGGCGATCTGATGATCATCGCGTTTGTGCTGGCGGCGATGTTGCGACTGAACTGGCAGTTGACGCTGATCATGGTGTCGATGTTGCCACTGGTCACATACACGATGGTGGTGTTCCGGCGGCATGTCAGTTCTGACTACCGGCGGCAAAGGGTGGCGATTGCGAAGCTGAATGCGTTCCTGCAGGAGCATACGAGCGGCATGAGTGTGCTGCAGTTGTTTGGGCGTGAAGCGAAGGCGCGCGCGCAGTTTGAGGCAGTTAATGCCGAGAACATGGAAGCGTGGAAGAGTTCGATTGTGGCGTATTCCTGGTTCTACCCGGTGGTGGAGTTTGAGGGGATGATTGCGCTGGGGGCGGTGATCGCCTATGGCGGGTACGCGGCGGAGACGGGCGGGTTGACGGTTGGCATTCTGGTGGCGTTCTTTCAGTACGCCATGCGATTCTACGGGCCGATTCAGGACCTGAGCGAGAAGTACAACACGATCCAGACGTCGATGGCGGCAAGCGAGCGGGTGTTCGGGATGCTGGATGAGCCGGTGCATGTGGCGGCGCCGGTTGAGCCGCGCGTGGTGACGGGTGAGGCGTCGATCGAGTTCAAGGACGTGTGGTTTGCCTATAAGGACGAGGATTGGGTTCTGCGGGATCTGAATGTGCGAGTGGCGCCAGGGGAGACGGTGGCGATTGTGGGCCATACCGGGGCAGGGAAGACGTCTATTACCAACCTCATGCTGCGGTTCTATGACGTGCAGCAGGGAGAGGTATGCGTTGGCGGCGTGAATGTGCGTGAGATGGCGCCGAGCGCGTTACGTGGGCAGTTTGGGGTGGTGTTGCAGGACCCGTTTCTGTTTACGGGGACGTTAAGGGAGAACATTCGTCTGGGGGATGAGTCGATTTCGGATGCGCAGATCGAAGAGGCGTGTCGGCGGGTGAATCTGTGGGATTTTGTGGAGAAGCGGGCTGAGGGATTGGACCTGCCGGTGATGGAGCGGGGGGCTGGCTTGTCGACGGGGCAGAAGCAGTTGGTGAGCTTTGCGCGGGCGCTGGTGCGGCAGCCGCGCTTTCTGATCCTGGATGAGGCGACCTCGAGTGTGGATACGGAGACGGAGCAGAAGATCCAGCGGGCGCTCGAGGTCATGCTGGAGGGGCGCACGGCGATTGTGATTGCCCACCGGCTGAGTACGATTCAACGGGCGGACCGGATCCTGGTGATGCACCGCGGACAGCTGCGGGAGGCGGGGACGCATCAGGAATTGTTGCGGCAACGGGGGCTGTACTGGCGGCTGTACCAGCTGCAATACAAGGACCAGGAACCGGGGAGTTCCGGGGCGAAAAATATCGCCTGACCTACTACCGCAAAATGCGGTGGCTTACTATTCCAACGCTAGATCTATCCGATCACATTAGTGCGACGGCGAATATCCTACTGCCGTTGAGATCCAACCCAGCCTGGCGGGCGCCGCGCAAATCCGTTTTTGTCCAAGGAGTTCCCTTGCCTGTATACCGCCCACGTACCCGATTGGTGAACTTTCGCCTGAGCGAAGAAGAGTTTCAGGTGCTGAAGGAAACTTGCGCCCGTTCTGGCGCCCGTAGTGTTTCCGACTATGCCCGTTCCGCTGTGTTGACGGGGCGCCCTGCTGAGGGAGCATCCGAGTTTGTGCAAGTGGGGCAGAGCCCGTGCGCTGACCGTTGGGACCGCCTCGAGAAGTTTATCCAGGATCTGGATAGCCGTCTGCGCCAGATTACCGAGAAGGAAGCCGCTGTAAGCAATGGATAAAGCAAATCAGGAACTGATCCCGCGGCCTGCGTCGCGCAAGCCCTCGAGCCTTGAGCTGTCCATGGAGCCGGTGCGTATGCCTTCGCTTGCTTTTGAGCGAGTGCAGGGCGCACCGGAATCCGTGGTGCCGCTGTCGCATTACTTCTGGGTGTTCCGCAGGAATGCCTGGAAGATTGCGTTGTTTGTTGGCGTGGTGACCTTGGCGGCGCTGGCGGTATCGATGCGCATGACGCCGATCTATGAGGCGACCGTGTCGATTGATGTGGACCGGCAAACGCCGACAGGGGTGATCGGTCAGGAATCGAGCCGCGCGATGACGAACGACGCGGACCAGTTCCTGGCGACGCAAGTGAAGATGATCCAGTCGGATTCGGTGCTGCGGCCGGTGGTGGAAAAGTTCAAGCTACCGTTGCGGACGCCGTCAAAGTTCCGTCTGGTGCGGCCCTATACGGAGAAAGACCAGCTCGAAGCACCGATGGTGCTGGGCGGGTTGAAAGTGTCGCGACCGCCCAATACCTATCTCATTCAGGTGAGCTACCGCTCGGCTGACCCCAAGCTGGCCGCCGATACGGTGAACGCCATTGCGCATTCCTATCTCGACCATACCTACAAGATCCGTTATCAATCTTCGGTCGGGCTCTCTCGCTTCATGGAAAAGCAGCTTGAAGAGCTGCGGGTAAAGATGGAGTCGTCTTCGGCGGCTTTGGGGCGCTTTGAGCGTGATCTCAATGTGATCAACCCTGAAGACAAGACCAACATCATTTCCGCGCGTCTGCTGCAGATCAATCAGGAATACACCACGGCTCAGGCAGACCGCGTGCGCAAGGAAGCTGCCTGGCGGAGCGTGCAGGATGGCTCCATTGCTTCAGCTCAGGTTTCTTCGCAGGGTGAGAACCTTCGCAAGCTCGAAGAACGTTTGAGCGAGGCGCGGCAGAAGCTGTCTGAAGTGCAGTCGCACTATGGTGAGAATCATCCGGAGCACCGCCGGTCGAAGGCGCAGGTGGTGGAACTGGAGCGACAGGTGACGTTGCTCAAGCAGACGATCCAGCAGGCGGTGAACGTCGAATACCGTCAGGCGCTCGATCGCGAAACGATGCTCGAAAAGCAGGTGGCCGAGACCAAGGCCGAGCTGAACCAGTTGAACTCCAAGAGCTTTGACTACCTGAACCTGCGGCGCGATGCCGAGGCTGACAAGAAGCTTTATGAAGAACTGGTGCGCAGGATTCGCGAAGCCGGCATCAATGCGAGCTTCCAGAACAGCAGCATCCGGATTGCTGATCTGGCACGGACTCCGCTGGAGCCGGTGGCTCCGAACCTGTTGCTGAACACCGTGGCGGCATTTCTGTTGTCGCTGGTGGTGGCCCTGATTGGTGTGCTGGCGGCCGATGCGCTCGACAATACGTTGCGCGATCCGGAACAGGTGAAGAGCGCGCTGGGCACGGAAGTGCTCGGTACTTTGCCGGAGGTTAAGTCCTGGCGTCACGCGATTGGCCTTGCGAAGGCAGATTCCCCGACAGGGTTGATCCGGACCGGCAAGGATGGCTATTCGACGCTTGGTGGTTATGAAGAGTCGATTCGCACGCTTCGCAACGCGATTCTGTTGACCAACTTTGATCGCAACCTGCGGTCCTTGCTGGTGACCAGCGCGCAGCCGGCTGAAGGCAAGTCGACTGTGGCGGCTCACTTTGCGCTGGCACATGCGATGCAGGGATCGAAGACCCTTTTGATCGACGGTGATATGCGGCGCCCAAGCGTGCACCGCAGATTCGGCATCGAAAACAACCAGGGCTTTGGCGCCTACCTGCAAGGCAAGGTGGATCTCAAGTCGCAGATTCAGGAATGTCCGCTAACGCCCAATCTGCACATCCTGACGGCTGGTGCGCCAAGCCGGCGGCCTGACGACTGGATCCAGGGCCGCATGGACGGCATTATCGAAGGACTGCTGGACGAATACCAGTTTGTGGTACTCGATGCACCGCCGCTGTTGGGCTTTGCCGAGCCGCTTGAGATGGCGACCAGCGTGGACGGGGTAATTGTTGTGACGCGGGCTGGCAGTACTTCGCGCAAGCAGGTGAGTGACGTCATTGAGATGCTCAATCGTTTGCGCGCGAATATTCTCGGCGTGGTTCTCAATCAGGTGAACAAGTCCATGAGCGAGAGCTACAGCTACTACGGCTACTACGGCAAGTATTACGCGGCTAAAGATCGGAACTAGCCATGGCAAGCTCAGCAGTACTCACCACCGCCCCGGCCCTCGAAGGGCAGCGGCGGTGGTGGTCTGACGCCATCTGGGTCGCGATTGCCAATCTCTCGCAGGCGGCTGGACCCTTTCTTGGCCTGGTGCTTTTGACCCGCTGGCATGGGTTGCATGCTGCTGGTGAGTTTGCGCTTGCCCAGGCGATCACGGCGCCTCTTGCCCAACTGGGTGGATTCCAGCTGAAAGCGCTCATTCTGACTCACAGCGAAGACGAGCTATCGACGGGCGAGGCGGCGGGCTTCCGTATGTGGACGTCCTTGCCGGTGACCTTGGGCTGTTTGCTGCTGGGCTGGTGGGGCGGGGCGGCCGTCGGGGTATGGATGCTGGGGCGATTGACGGATTCCTGGGGCGAGACGATGCAGGCAATTGACCAGCGGCAGAACCGGATGCCACGCGCCGCGATTAGCGTAGTGGCGCGAACTGTTCTGATGGTGGCTTGTCTTGGGTTGGCGCCAGATTTGCTTGCCGCGGGCTTGAGCTATGTGGTGGGTTCGTTTGTTCTCTTTGGCTTGTTGGATTGGCGCCAGGAGTTGCTTGGCATGCCACTGGCAACGATCGGATGGCGAGTTTGGGTAAAGCGAGGTACGGCGCTGGGCCTGATGCTGTTTCTGCAATCTACGGCGGCGAGTCTGCCCCGGATCCTGCTCGAAACCAAATGGGATAAGGCCACTTTGGGATTGTTTGCCTCGCTGTTTGTTTTGGTACAGGCAGGGAATCTGTTGTGCTCGTCTCTTGGGCAGGCGCTTTTGCCGACATTCCGGACGGCGGGGGTCGGACGTGTGGCGGCTTGGACGCTGGCGACGGTGGGCTTTGCCACGGGGGCGATGATTCTCGAGTTGCCGCTGGCCCCCTGGATCTTCGAGCTGTTACGAGTGCCTCCATCAGATGCCGCTCACGCATTGCTGCGGTCCTTCGGGTATGCACAACTGGTCATTTGGCCAGCGGGAATTGTGGGCTACGCGCTGTCGGCGCGCCGCCTGTACGGTCAGCTACTGGCTATGGGGATTGCTCTGGTGGCGGTGAGTGGGCTGGTGAGCCTTTGGCTGATTCCTCGATGGGGTGCGCAAGGCGCAGTTTGTGCGATTGCCGCCTCATGCACGGTAACTCTGCTGATGAGCTTCGTTTACCTCCATGCAGCGGAGGCGCGGCAATGAGAGTAATCCATACCGTCCGACAACTGAATCCGGGGGGAATTGAGTGCTGGCTTGACCGGCTGGTACAGAACTGGCGTGGCGTGGATGCTCCGGAGTTTCACATTGCGCTGGAGGTGCCTGATTTTGGATCGATGAGCCCGCGGTTTGAGGCGGCGGGTGCGCGGCTCCACTATTGTCCGGCGCCAGCAGAGCCAGGCGCGGTGTACCGTTTTTTGAATCTGCTTGAGCGCGAGGGGCCATTTGATGTTGTGCACTGTCACAACCATCACGCCAGTGCGTTTCATGTTGCTTTGGCGGCGGTGAAGGGTGTTTCGCGCCGTATCGTACAGAGCCATGCGGATTTTCGCAATGCCGCACAGCGGTGGGGGCTGGTGCGCCAGATGTATCGCGAGACTTCACGAAAGCTGTTACAGCAACTGGCTACGGCCAAGGTCGCGGTGGCGGAGGGTGCGGCTTACGACCTGTTTGGAGGCATGAGCCCAGAGGTGCACATCATGCCATGTGGTACTGACCTGGGCGCGCTGCTTGAGACGAAGCGTCCGCGAGCGCGCGAGCGTTTCACCCTGGTACACGTGGGGAGGCTTGTTCCCGAAAAGAACCACAGCTTCTTGTTGCGGGTGTTTGCCGAAGTGGCACGTCGCGAACCGAGCGCACAGTTGTGGCTGGTTGGTGATGGTCCGCTCCGCAAGGCACTTGAGGTGGAGGTGGCGGGCCTTGGTTGCGCTGATCGAGTTCATTTCTGGGGCAATCGGAGTGATATCCCCACGATTCTGGGGCAAGCGGATGTATTCGTCTTTCCCAGCTTGAGCGAGGGGCTGGGTCTCGCCGCGGTGGAGGCGCAGGCAGCAGGATTACCTGTGGTTATGGGGACGCATTTGCCGCGGGAGCTGGTGTTGTTCCCGACGCATTGTCGGCGTTTGGCAATTGAGTTGCCTGAACAACAGTGGGCCGATTCCATTTTGGAATTGCGCGGAATTGAAGACGTAGATGTTCGCCTGCGAGAAGAGGTGCTGATGCAGTCGCCTTTCTCGATTGCCTCGAACATTCGCAAGCTGAAGGAGATTTATGCAGTCTAGCTCCAACGGGATCCTTAACCTGGTTGTCGACCAACGCTTCCAGCAGTGTCCAGATGGCAGCGTGTGGAGTCACACGCCGCCAGCGTATCCCTTTTTTGAGCAGATGTTGCAGGTCTTTGACCGGGTGCGTGTAATTGCGCGGACCTCCATGGTCGATCACGTCCCGGAGCGGACGAGACGCGTGGATGGGCCGCGGGTGGAAGTCTTCCCGGTGCCAAGTTATACCGGTCCTTTTCAATATGTGCGGCAGCGTGCGGCTGTCAGTGCAGCAGTGGATCGGGTGGCACAGATGGATGGCGCGTTCCTGCTGCGGATCCCTTCACAGACCGGATTCATGGTGGCGAGCAGACTCGAGCAGATGAATCGCCCTTATGCGACAGAGCTCCTGACGGACCCTTATGACTTTTTTGCGATGGGAGTTTCTTCCCATGGCCTTGCATATTTTTTCCGCCCCTATTTCTGTCGCCGCAGTAAGGATCTTTGCGCACGGGCTGTTGCGGCCAACTTTGTAACGGGAAGTCGTACCCGGGCGGCGCATCCGACTCCTGTTGCCCAATGGAACTCTTCCATTTCGGATGTGGACCTTCCGCCTGAGGCATTTCTCGAGCCCGGATTCCGTCAAGCGGGAAAGCGGCTTGAGCTGATCAACGTAGGTTTTCTGGATCTGCTGTACAAGGGCCAGGATGTATTGATCCGCGCGCTCGGCCAGTGTGCGCGTGCAGGTCTTGATTTTGGGTTGACGTTTGCCGGAGATGGCGAAAACAGGCACAAGTTGATCGCGCTCGCGGCGGCGCACGGTATTGCGGATCGGGTGCGGATTACAGGTCCGCTAGGTGGTCCGCAAGAGGTGAGAGATTGGCTTGCCAAATCTGATTTGTTTGTTTTGCCGTCGCGGGCGGAAGGAATTCCGCGGGCGCTGCTTGAGGCGATGGCCGCCGGGCTGCCGGCAATCTGCAGCAATGTCGGTGCCATGCCGGATCTGATTGAAGAGCGTTGGGTGGTGCGGCCCGGTGATGAGGCGCAACTGGCGGCGCGAATCCTTGATTTTGCCGCATCCCGCTCGGAATGGGCGGCAATGGGACAACGCAACCAGTCTGTAGTCCGTGATTTTGAAAATGCGAAGCTGTTGCCGCAACGTCTCGACTTCTACCGCGCTGTACGCGAGGCCTGTGCTGAAAACAGCAGTACGAAGGAGATTCTGAATGCCGCTTGAGTTGCGGTTCCCGGCAGTACTCAAGAACGTTGCCAGCTATCCGGAAGTCCGGAACGGAGCGGCTGTTGCTGCTCATCCGGGCGTCGCGGAATTATTTCAAGTGGCGGGACTGGATGAGGCGAATCCGCTTGGGCAGTGGATTCAACCCGGAATGCAGGTCCTGATCAAACCGAACTGGGTAAGGCATGCGGCCGAAGGCTGGTCGGAGATCCATGCGCTCGTAACGCATCCTTCGATCATTGCCGCGACTGTGGACGCTGTTGCTAAAGCGTTGCGCACTCCGGATGGAAGCTATTCAGGGCGGATTGTTCTCGCGGATGCTCCGCTGCAGAGTGCGAGGTTTGACCTGCTGATGCAGCAGTGTGGTGTCGACGAGTTGATGAAGTCGTGGCGCAAGCAAGGGATCCCGGTCGAGTTGTGCGACTTGCGCAAAATCGTCGCCAGTGTGGACGATGCCAGTGGCATTGTCGAGACAACCGAGGAGCGACAGGGCGATCCCAGTGGGGACACGATTGTTGACCTCGGCCCGAGCAGCCGGCTTGAGGCGCTGTCGGTTAACAACGACCGCTTTGGCGTTTCAAACTATGATTCTGACACCACGAGCCAGCACCATCGGTCCGGAGTACATCGCTACCGGATTGCCAATTGTCTTCTCGATGCCGACGTGATTGTGAATCTGCCGAAGTGGAAGACCCACGTGAAAACCGGCGTAACGGGAGCCCTCAAGAACTTCATCGGCATCAACTGTGACAAGGCTTTTCTGCCGCACTTTCGTGTCGGGCCACCGCGCAAGGGTGGCGATGAATATCCTGACTCGATGACCGGAGCCCTGCTGGCCCGTTTACGGCCGTGGCTCGAGCGAGTCATGCCGGTGGAATGGATTCGCTCGGCGCGCAAATCGCTGTTGTCGCCCAATCGCCGCACGCAATCCCCACTCATCTTTGGAGGGGCATGGCCTGGTAACGATACGCTCTGGCGGACGATTCATGACATGGTTTGGATCGCGACCTGGCTCGGCCGGGGTGGCGAGAAGCGCAAACAGCCGCGCACGATTGTTTCGATCCTTGACGCCGTCGTGGCCGGCGAAGGTGATGGCCCATTGCGGCCTGAGGCTGCTGCCATGGGATGTCTACTGATGGGGACGGACGCTGGAATGCTCGATATTGTTGCCTCCGCTTTGTCGGGGCTCGACTGGAAGGTGATTCCCATGCTTTCGCATCTGACGGATCCGGAAGCTCGCCAAATCACCTTGGCCAGTGACGAGATGGAACTTCCGGAAGCGATCGTCAGACTGCGTGCCCCCGCGAGCTGGGCGCGCCAACTGCAAAAGGAGATTGAACAGAATGTCGCAGCTTGACAGTCTGTACCGCAAACTACCTGCCTGGTTGCAGGACGCCGCAGTAAGTCTGCAGGGAGCGATTTATCATCGACAGCGCTATGGCGGAGTGTTTGCCGAAGAGCACCGCTTGCTTGAGTCGGTGGAATCTTCCAGTGGTCTGCAATTGGAGCTTTTGCAGGTCGCGCGATTACGACGGATGCTGGCTCATACTGCCAGTGTTGTACCGTACTACCGCCAGAGAATTGCCAAGGGGATGTGGGAACAAATCCGTGCCGGTGACTGGTCCGCGTTCCACCGCCTACCGATTACCGAGAAATCGACGCTGCGGGCCGAGATCAATCGCTTCTATGCTGGCGGGGCGCCACAGAAGAACTGGATTGCCTGGAACACTTCGGGAACCACGGGAAGCCCGATGCAGCTTTACTACACGCCTGAAGCCGTATCGCGACAGTACGCATTTGTTGAGCGGTATCGCGAACAAGCGGGTGTGAGCCGGTTTGTACGCCGGGCGCAGTTTACGGGAAAGATGATTTCACCCGGCGAAACCCAGTCGCGCTACTGGCGCTATGACCTGGCCAATAGGGCGATGTTGATGTCGACTGTTCACCTGAACGCGCGCACAATCCCGGACTACTTGCGGGCCATTGAGGCGTTCGAGCCGGAGTACCTGAGCGGCTATCCTTCGGCAATCGCGCTGCTGGCTCGCCATGCATTGCGCAAGCCGGGATACCAATTCCGCATCAAGGCTATTCTGACCAGCGCCGAGACCTTGTTGCCGGAACAGCGAGATGCAATCGAGGCCGCCTTTGGGGGCAAAGTTTACGACCAGTATGGACAAACCGAGATGCAGAGTTTCTGGTTTGAATGTCGTTACCGGAGAATGCATGCTCATCCTTTGTTCGGCGTCACCGAGATCGTAAGGCCTGATGGAAGCCAATGCGCGGCGGGAGAAGTGGGCGATGTGGTGTTGACGGGGCTGGTCAATGAGGCGATGCCCCTGATTCGTTACCGCGTTGGCGACCGTGCGGCGTGGTCGCATGAAGATCGTTGTCCCTGTGGGCGTGCCATGCCAATCATTGATCACGTCGAAGGGCGCCGCGAGGACTACATTTACTCCGCACAGCGGGGCTGGGTGGGACGTATGGACCCGGCGCTCAAGGGCGTGAATGGCGTGCTGGAATGTCAGTTCATTCAGCATGTCCCCGAGGCTATCGAGGTCTTGTGCGTTGCCGGGCCTGAATTTCAGCAGGTGGATCAACTGATCCTTGAAAAGAACCTGAATGATCGCCTGGGTTCGGATATGCGCATTGACTTCAAGTTGGTTCCCGCCATCCCCCGTGGTGCGAATGGCAAGTTCCGTGCAGTGATCTCGAAATTGCCGGCGGATTTTTCACCGGTGCAGCGCGAGGAGGAGATGGTCTGATGTCGGCGCGACGTCCACTGGTTATGCGGATTATCACCCGGCTTGCTGGTGGAGGCCCGCCGGTGCACGTTTCGCTTCTAAACCGCCATTTGCCAACGCTTGGGTTTGATTCGGTACTCGTGTTTGGACAATGCGGCGCCCACGAGAAGAACATGGAGTATCTGCTGGGGCCGGGCGATGTGGTTGAGCGAGTGCCTTCGCTTGGCGCTTCGCCCAGCCTGATCGGAGATCTCCGTGCGCTATGGGCGCTCTGGCGCCTGATGCGTCAGTATCGACCAGACATTGTGCACACGCACACGGCGAAGGCAGGATTCCTGGGGCGTATCGCGGCATTGCTGGCCGGTGTACCGCTGGTGGTGCATACCTACCATGGCCATGTTCTGGAGGGTTACTTCTCGCAGTTTGTAAACCGGATGGTGCGACTGGCGGAGTGGGCGTTGGCGCAATGCAGCACTGTTTTGTGCACAGTGAGCCCGCAACAGGCGGAGGAACTTTGTGAGCGCTTCCATGTAGCGGGTCGGGAGAAGTTCCGTGTTGTTCCTTTGGGAATGGATCTCAGTCATCTTGGGACACTTGAAAACGCACTGGAACCCGGGCGGCTCACTGTAGGCTGGCTGGGCAGGTTTGTACCCATCAAGAATTTGCCGCTGCTGCTTGAAGTGGTAACACAGGCGCAGGAGCGCGGCCTGCCGGTTTCGTTTCTGGTAGCGGGCGAAGGATCCCAGCGCAGCTGGTTTGAGGAGCAAGTTGCAGCAAGACATCTGGAAAACATTCGCATGCTGCCCTGGCAGGACGAGATCGCACCGTTTTTGAAGCAGTGCAACGTATTGATGATGACCTCTCACCGCGAGGGGACACCGCTGGCGCTGATCCAAGGTATGGCGGCGGGACGCCCATTTGTCTCGACGCCGGCCGGTGGCACGATTGACCTCGGGGTAGGCGTTTGCCAGTTGCATCCAAACTTCTGGCGCTACGACAATGCGATCCTCGCGGCTGCAGACCCGCGGGCCTTTATCGCCGCGTTTGAACTATTGCTTGAGCAACCCAATTTGCTGGAATCCATGTCGGAGAGCGCGAGAAGATTTGCGAACGAGAACTTCACTGAAACGCGACTCGCGAATGATGTGGCGACGCTCTACTGCCAACTGCTCGCGGAAAACAGCAGTGTCCGGCTCAAGGGCCAGGAGGCAACGTCATGAACCCTGCAATGGCGATCCATTCGGTTGCGGCTCCTCGCAATGCCGCTGCCTGGCGCACGTTGGCCAGTTGGGTGCTCCTGTGGGAAGCACCATTTTGGATGATTCTGGTTTACTGCTCGCTTGTGCCAGCGAGCCAGGTACCGCGCCAGGAATGGTTCGGGATTCCGATGCGCCTGTCAGACATGATGAGTGTGGCGTCAGCGGCATACTATGGGGTGCTTGGGATTGGCCTCTATGTTCTGGGGCGGGCAAGGTGCAACGCGACACCGATCCTGCTGACCACTGGAGTGCTCGTGCTCTACGGATTTCTGCGGCTGGTGTCGGGTCCGCTTGAGCTGGAGGATCAGCTTGGCATGGGCTTTGCATTACTGCTGGTTGCCTCAGCGCCGATTCAGGCCGCTGGAGTGCTCTCTGCTTATGACGCGAGCGAGAGCCAGCGCTTCATGAATCGCGTCACGCTGTTTCTTGCCGTGATCAGCGTCCTATACACTGCTGAAAGTGTATTCGGGCTGGGGCTACGGACCGAGATGGGCAACACGTTGAGCGCAGGTGATTTTGGTATCCAGCGCGTTCGCGGACCGCTTTATGGCGCCAGCACTGGCTACCTGATGCTCTTGCCGGCGATCGGTTGGTCAATGGCCGGGCTGTTTGGCAATGTGCGTGGCAAGTTTCGCGCTGCCTTTTGCGCGGTCGGTTTGCTGTGCGCCTATCTCGGATTGGGAAGCCGGGCAGGCCTCATTCTGCTGGCAATGTTTATAACGGCCGTGGTGCTCCTGTTGAGACGTCTCAAGCAGACTGGAACCACCGAGATTGTTCTCGCCGCGCTTTGTCTTGTGGCTGGCGCCTTTGTCTACACCAAGGCGGATACCGATCGTCTGAAGAGCTTTGAGGACGTCCACCGGCGCCTGACGCACGAAACTTCATGGACGATCCTTACGACTGAGCCGCTCCTCGACGTCATCGCTGGTCAGGGATACGGCACGATCTGGTCATGGTACCGGCGTGACTCGATCAAGGGCGATCTTGTTGCGATTGGTGACAACACGGTAATGACGGGCTTTGGCACAAGTCTCTACCATGCGCACTCGACACTGCTAGAGCTGGCGGTGGAGTTCGGGTTGCTGGGGCTTGTCTGGTTGCTGTATCTCGTCGTGCGCACGGCGCGTTTGCCGTTTCTCGCGCGAGCCAGTACGGGATGGCGAGTGTTTGCGCTGGCGCTTTTGATTTCATTCTGCGCGCTTCCCTTCGACCTGTTCCTGTTCAAGGAAGTGCGTGTGAACTCGATCTGGTGGTTGTTCCTCATTGCGGCCTCACAACTGCCGAGGAATCTCGAGGGGGATGCGATATGAAGTCACTCTGGGCTCTGTTCCTGTTGAGTCTTGGTTTGAGCAGCTTT
>CAZBTA010000002.1:0-37035 GCA_964494515.1 uncultured Bryobacter sp. | reverse complement strand
TCATTCGCCTTGGCAAGCTGGACCAGCCTGATAGCCGCAAGATGCATCGCATCCCTGTTCCGCGCTCGGGTGGGCTCTCGTTGATCAGTTCATATTTGATAGCCGTTGGGCTGATCCTGCTGCTCCCGGCCGGTGGCAATGTGGTTTTTGAGCGCTATGAAAGTTTTCTGTCGCGCCTGCTGCCAGCCATTGCTGTCGTGTTTTTGACGGGATTCTTTGATGACCTGCTGAACCTGTCACCGATCTACAAACTGCTGGGACAATTTGTGGCGGCATCCTGCGCCTACTGGGCCGGCGTAAGGTTGGTGCAGGTGCCTGAGAGTTGGGAAGTGGTGGGATTTGCAATCACCGCATTCTGGCTCATTCTGTGTTCGAATGCGTTCAACCTGATCGATGGCACGGATGGTCTGGCGGGAACGCTTGGGGTTGTGTCCTGTCTCGGAATTATCGTGGTCGCGTTATCGCTCGACTACTACTCGTTGGCGCTGGTCTTTACGCCATTGCTTGGCGCGGTACTGCCGTTCCTACGAGCTAACTGGCCGCCGGCTTCGTTGTTCCTTGGTGATACAGGTAGCTTGACGTTGGGTTTTCTGATTGGTTGCGGCGGTGCGGCACTTGCACGGCGTTTCCCAAATGGCGAGGGCTTTACCGCAGCGCTGCTGATTATGACTCTGCCCTTGATGGAGACGGCGCTGAGTTCGCTGCGGCGCGCTCTGCGGGGCCACCCGATCTTCGCGCCGGATAGCTTCCACATCCATCATCAATTGAAGCGACAAGGCCATGATGACGCCAGTGTTCTGTTGCGGCTGGGCCTGCTGTCGCTGGTGGGGACCATTATCGCCGTGGTGCAAATCTGGACTGGACCGCTGGTGAGATTCTGCCTGCTGGCGGGGTTTCTCGGCTACCTCGGATTCAAGGTGTCAAGCTTGCGTTACCCGGAGTTCAATGTGCTGTGGGAGGCTGTGTTGGGCGGGCGAATCCGGAGCTGGTTCCGACACCAGATTTTGCTGCGCACCCTTGAGGAAGAACTGGCGAAGACAAAGAACCCCGATCGCGTGATCGCCCTGCTTGAGTCGGCAGTGCAAGACCTGGGACTACTCGATTTGAACGTGAAGCTGCATGAGCACCGCGTGATCCACGCGGCCAGTGGCGCGACACAGGGGACCTATGTAGTTCGCATTGATCTGCCGCAGAAAAACTGGGTGAATTACCGGGTGCCGGTAAAGCTGAAGCGTACCGAGAATCCCGCGGCGGACTTTGCGGCGGTGATCCTGCGCGCACTTAATGAGCGGAAGCTGCAGCAATTGCAGGCGCCGGATGTTGTGGCTTCTCCTCAGCCTGAGGCAACTCTTGTGTAGGGTCAATCTGGCTGAACAGGATGGCGCTGACGAACAGCATGACCGAGAACAGCTTAAGCGGCAGGTCATAGCTATGGAAGGCGTCCACCAGGTAGCCAAATAGAACGCTGGAGCCGAAAGATCCGAGCTGGCCGGCCATATTCATCGAACCAGAGACCGCGCCGGCATAGCGCTTGCCGACATCGAGACAAACTGCCCACGAGACTGGCAACATGCAATCCATTGCCCCGTAGCCGAGGGCAAGCAGAATGACGGCGTTGACCGGATCTGGCGTATAAGCAGTGGCAAGCATGCAGCCGCCGCTAATGGCGAGGCCCGCGGCCCCCACGGTGCGGCGGCCGATTTTGACGCCAAAGCGGCGGGTGAGGTAATCGCTGAGGAAACCGCCGCAGAGGTTGCCGAAAAAGCCGACGATGAAGGGCAGTGCGGAAAGCGACTTCATTTGCTCCTGGCTCATGCCACGTCCCTTGACGAGGAACGTGTGCAGCCATGACAGGTAGAAATAGCTGCCCCAACAATAGGTGTGGTACATGAGCAGGATGGTCCAGTAGTTGCGATTGCGGAGGGCGGCGCCCCAGGGGAGCTTGTGATGCTTGCCGCTGTCGCCATCATTCTCGGCGGCAATCTCAGCGATCTCTTCGGGGCTGGTGCCGGCCTTCTCCGCCGGGGTGTCGCGGAACCAGAGATACCAGACGGCAACCCAGACAATCCCGATCGAGCCAAAGATGTAGAACGAGGCGCGCCAGCCGTAGGCAGCCATGATCGGGACAACCAGCAAGGGGCTGATAGCGCCACCGAAGCGGCTGGCGGCCCAGACGACGCTTGAGGCGCTGGCGCGCTGCGCCTTGGGGAACCAGCGGGAGATGGTGGATGAGGCGTTCGGATAGGCGCCGGCTTCGCCAATACCGAACAGAAAACGTGTCGCGAGCAACACGAAGAAGTTCGACACGGCGCCGGTGAGGGCGGTGAAGGCGCTCCACCACAATACGATACGGCTCAAGGTGATGCGGGAGCCATAGCGATCGCCCATTGCGCCGGTGGGAATCTCAAACAGCGCATAGGAAATGGTGAACGCGCCGACGACCCAGCCCCACATGGTAGGCGTGAGGCCGAGCTCCTGTTGCATGGTGGGGCCAGCCACCGAGATGCAGACGCGATCGACGTATGTGATCACGGAAAGAAAAAACAGGAGTACGAGGACCCAATGACGATTCTTCATTGCGAAGCCACGATTCTTTCATAAAGTGTTGTAGCTTGGGGATCGATGGAGAAGATTTCCCGCCGGCAGACGTTAGCGCTGGCCATGGCAGCAAAGGTGGCCCACTCACAACCCCGAACTCCGGCGCGCAAGACCCGGGCGGAGAGTTTTTTCGGACTGCATTTTGACCTGCATCCCAATGAGAAAGACACTGAGCTGGGCAAGGATCTCAGCGAGGCGAACATCAATCGCCTGCTGACGCGGGTGAAGCCGGATTATGTGCAGTATGACTGCAAGGGGCACGTGGGATGGCTCGGGTATCCTTCGCAAGTGAGCAAGAGTGCGCCGGGCATTGTGCGCGATTCGCTGGCATTGTGGCGGGACCTGACGGAGAAGGCGGGCGTTAGCCTCTATGTGCACTTCTCTGGCGTGTGGGATAGCCTGGCGATCAGCGAGCATCCGGAATGGGCGCGTATCAAGCCCGATGGGAAACCGGATGACCGGCAGACGAGCCTTTGGAGTGGGTATGCCGAGGAGCGGATGATTCCGCAACTGCTCGAAGTGTCCGCGAAGTACCGGCTGGATGGGGCGTGGATTGATGGAGAGTGTTGGCAGACGAATCCTGATTACTCGACGGCTGCATTGCAATCCTGGCGGCGGCTGGGGGTGGGGATGGATGCGCCGCGCAAGCCGGAGGATCCGGGTTGGGACATCTGGCTTGAGTTCAATCGTCAGCGATTCCGTGACTACGTGCGCAACTATGTTGAGCGCCTTCACAAAGAACGACCAGGGTTTGCTGTTGCGTCGAACTGGCTTTACACCACCTATGTGCCAGAGAAGCCGGAGCTTCCCGTTGACTTCATCAGTGGTGACTACCTGGGCAACGCGAGCCTGACGCGGGCGCGACTCGATGCGCGATACCTCGCGAAGACAGGCAAGCCGTGGGACCTGATGGCATGGGGATTCCAGATCGCCTCGACGCAGCCGCAAGGGCATATTCACAAGCCCGCGGTGCAATTGATGCAGGAAGCGGCGGTGGTGATTGCTCAGGGCGGTGGGTTCCAGATCTATTACCAGCCCACGCGTGCCGGGCACATTGCGGACAAGCATATCGATACGATGGCGGAGGTAGCGCGGTTCTGCCGGGCGCGACAGGCGTTGTCGCACAAGAGCCGCTCATTAAGCGAGGTGTCGTTGCTGTTCAGCAAGAACAGCTTGTACCGGACATCGGGCAAGATGTTTGGTGGATGGGGCAAGCCGATACTGCAGTGCTCGGGCATGCTGAACGCGCTCGTGGCGACGCATCGGAGCGTGGATGTTTGTCCGGACTGGGCGCCGCTACCGGTCGGGACAATCGTTGTGCCTGAATGGGAAGAGATCGGCGACCAGATGGCCACACAGTTGATGGAGCGCGTACGGGCAGGGCAGGGCGTCTGGATCACCGGGGTGGCCAATGCGAAGAAGTTCGCGCCACTTGGCAACTATCGTATGGTGGGGAAAGCGGCGGCAGTACCAGCGTTCGTTGAGGGAAGGGAACTGTTTGCGATCGTGAGCGGGGTCTGGCAGGGAATCGAGCCCGGTGCGGGCAAGGTGATTGCCCAACGCTATCCCACCTACAACTCGTTGCGGGATGGTGTGCCCGCCGCGGTGTTGTTTGAGATCGGCAAGGGTAAGCTACTGGTGACGCCCGGGCCAATTGGTGAGTTGTACGAGAACACGCATGCGCCCGCGCTGCGAGACTTTACTGCAACATGCCTTGATGCGCTGGCGCCGGCGCAGGTGCGCCTGGCCGACCACAAGTCACCGGTGGAACTGGTGCTGCGGGCGCAAGGCGATGCGACGGTATTGCACGTCTTGAATCATGTAAATCATCAGGTGGCGGCCAATTTTCCCGCGATTGATTTGATCCCGAGCTTGCCAGCGCAGACGGTTGAGGTGCGGCTTGCCAGCCGGCCCAAACAGGTGACGTGGCAACCGGAAGACAAGCCGCTGTCGTTTACGTGGAGCGATGGAGTGTTACGCTTCACCACGCCTGCGATTGAGCTGCATCACATGGTGGTCATCCGTTGAACCCGCGACTGGCGGCATTGACAAGCGCGGTGCTGTTCTCGACCGGCGGCGCGGCGATCAAGTCGACGCTGTTGACGAGCTGGCAAGTGGCAGGGCTGCGCAGCCTGATTGCGGCGGTGACGATCGCGGTGTTGATCCCGCGGTCGATGCGCGGGTGGACACGCGGCACCGCGCTTGCGGCGTTTGCTTATGCGGTGTGCCTGACGTCGTTTGTGCTCGCGACGAAGAACACGACATCGGCAAATGCGATCTTCTTGCAAGGTACGGCGCCGCTTTACCTGGTGTTGCTGGGGCCCTGGCTGCTGAAGGAAAAGATCAAGTCTTCGGACATGGTGACGCTGGCGCTGGTGGCGGCGGGCATGGTGTTGGTGTTTTGGGAACAGGGAGCGGCGCAGGCACTTGCACCGAACCCGGCGTTGGGTAACATGCTGGGAGCGTTGAGCGGGCTTGCCTGGGCGGCGACAGTTTGTGGGTTGCGCTGGTTGGGCCGGCAGCCAGGGCATAATCCGATGGCGCCGGTGCTGATGGGCAACTGTTTTGCGCTGGTGTTCTGTCTGCCGCAGATGCTGCCAGTGGACAATGTGACCAGCGGTGACATTGTCGCGTTGCTTTATCTCGGGATTGTGCAGGTGGGGCTTGCATATTGGTGCCTGACGCGGGCGATGACGTCACTGCCGGCGCTCGAGGCGGCCTTGCTGATTATGGTTGAGCCGGCGCTGAATCCGGTGTGGACCTGGTGGCTGCACGGGGAAAGACCGGGCTGGACCGCGGTGGCGGGAGGAGCGTTAATTATCGGGTCGGCACTGATTAAAAGCTGGCATGAGAGGAAGAATGTGTTAACCTAAAGGTTCGCCCGCCTTCGGGCCTGTAGCTCAGTTGGTTAGAGCGCTACCTTGACACGGTAGAGGTCTGCAGTTCGAGTCTGCACAGGCCCACCATTACACCCTTTACATTTTTGTCACTCCTCAAGCGAGTAGCGATCTCATTCCCATAGCTCGTTTCGACCTGAGTCGCGCAAACAGCGCCATTTTTGCCTTCGAACCCAGGCTCATCGGCGCTTCTGCCTACTGGTGCTTGAGCCCGATTGTGCGAGCAGCCTGGGGTACATCCGACGCAAAGCAGTGGAGAGCTGAGGATGGGTGAGTTGCCGGCTCAATCATGGATTTCAGCGTATTCTTCCATTTGCGAGGTGCGAAAACTCCCATTACGCGTAGTCGCTTTCGCAAATCCCGCACGATTGCATTGGGTGCTGGCCGCGATCAGGCTACAACAATGCGTATGCTTCAATGAGTCGCTGAACGGGTTGTTCTGGATCAGCCGGGAGCTCAGCGAAGCGTTTCCACGGCAGGGGCTGCCTGGGCGGCTGGCTTCAGAGGGGTGAAGCAGCGATTGCTTCGTGCTTCCGTTCGGCGCAGGAGTGCGAGTGCCTGTTGAGTTTTGCCGCAGTGGCTAGGTGGAAACTCGGCCAATGAGCCGCCAGGCGTATATGTGGAGAACCAGTGTTTTCAGCAGGCGAGCAGCAGTCGCTACTGCCGCAATACCTGCAATTCCGTACTGTCGTCCCATGCTGTAGGCCAGCAAAAGAACAATGGGGCTCACGATGAGGTCATAGGTGATGAAGGCACGGGGGGCATAGAACAACAAGAAATTCAGCGTCAGGGGGAATAGCAGAGCGCTAGCGCAGTAACCCGGCAGCAGTACGCGCAGAATTGCGCCGGTGCTCTCGTACTTGGCTGGCAGCAGCGCCGAGATCACCCATTCGCTGGCGAAAACTCCAATCGCTGCTCCAACCGCCGCCAAAACCAAGCCCCCCATGTTGACGGCGAGGAAAAACTGGCGAAAAGAACCTTCGCGCAGTTTGGGATTGATCCACGGCGCCATCACGCCTGCCGTGTAGGTGGCAACGATCTCAGGCAGTTGCGCCAGAGATTGAGCCGCGGCATAGCGGCCAAGGACGACGGGAGCGGAGAGCCATCCCGCACAGAGCAGGTCGATCCTGGATGCGACTGAGCCGAGAGCCGTGGCGGCCAAGCTGTCCTTTACAAAAACAAGCAGCAGTCGGAGATCATCCCTGGGACAGGTGAAATCGATGCCAAATCGCCAGTTCCTGGTCACCAAGAGCGTCATTAGCGGTGCGACGGCGAATAACGAAATCACGAAGCCTGGACTGTTGTAGCCGAGATAAAGACTGGCCAAGACCAACCCGCAGCGAAAGACCAGATGGAGGACTTCAAGCTGACCGTACTCGCGAAATCTTTCGCGGGCTTGCGACAGCACTTGTTGAGAACGAAAGGCGAAAATCGCCAGAATCGCGATGCCTACCGGAATGAAGACAGAGCGGCCATGGGCGACGTGCAGAAAACTCCGGCCGGCCCAGTCTCCCAAAGCAACGGCCAGGAGAAGGCAAATGGCGCCGAAGGTGAGCTTGACGGCAAGGCCAGCGCGTTCGACAGGCAGCAACTCAACGTTGATGGGACCCGAAGTGGCTTGCCGCAGGACGCCCAGATCCACCGCAGACCCAAGAATGCCGTCGAGCATCGTCAGCGCGATCAGTGCGAAAGAGAAAGCCCCAAACTGCTCGGGTTCCATACTGCGTGCCGCGACAATGGTCAGAAGCACGGAGTGGAAGCCGCCGATCAGCTTGGGGCCGACTACCCAGATTAAGGATTGAAGTTTAGTTGCCTGAGAAATCGTCTATCGTCCTGTGCGACGCTTTGCAATCACTGCGAACAAAGCGATGCCAGCACTCATCATACCGAGTGAAGCGGGCTCTGGGACTTCAGAGTCCACCACCGAACTCAGCTGCCACTGGACCAGCGAGAGGTTGGTATCGGCTATGGCGGAAAGGCTCAGGTAGGTGAAGTTAAGCGTGAGCGGCGAATTGGCTATCAGAGACAACAGAGCCGCTGAGCTGGGGTTGGGGCTCAATGCCGAAACAGTGCCTACCACGGAAGCATCGGAGCCATTGAAGCTGACGGAAGAAAAGCTCAGTACCAAAGAGGCGAAATCTGCCCCAGCTTGCAGATAAAGCGTGTTGTTGCCAAACGGGAGCGAGCCGCCGTAGTTGGGGTCGCTGCCACCGACAATGTCGAAGACGCCAGCTGCGTCTCCCGGAGGTGTGACTGTGAACGTTCCCGCCCCACGGACATCATAGTTGTAAACTGTTGAAAAATCAGTAACGAGGCCAAGAATAATGCTTGACCCACTACCGACTTCGACCGTCGCAGCCGACAGAATCGAGGAGGAGAGTGCTGTGCAAAGTAGTACTGCAATCCTGAAAATCCGCATAGGGTAGATCATACTTGGAAAGTGCGTGGCGACAAGCAAGAATATCACTTAGCTTTGTACTGGTACTATCGCCCTATTTCGAAAGATGTATTCTTTTCTGTAATGTCGAAAGAAAGTTTTATGGAGGGTCGTTAATATGAAGGGCATAATTTTGGCGGGTGGAAGCGGTTCACGTCTCCACCCGATCACCGAGGCGGTCAGCAAGCAGCTGTTGCCGGTTTACGATAAGCCGATGATTTATTATCCGCTTACCACGTTAATGCTTGCGGGTATTCGAGAAATTCTCGTCATTTCGACACCATTTGATGTGCCTTTGTACCAGCGCTTGCTGGGTGACGGCAGCCGGTTCGGGATCCGACTTGAATACGCAATACAGCCAAAGCCCGAAGGGCTGGCACAGGCATTCATTATTGGCAAGGATTTTGTGAATGGTGAGCCAGCAGCCCTGATTCTTGGGGACAACCTTTTTTATGGCCATGGGCTTTCACACCAGTTGCAGACTGCCGCGCGCCAACAGGAAGGCGCAACGATTTTTGGCTATTGGGTGAAAGACCCGGAACGGTACGGAGTTGTCGAGCTCGATGAGCACCAAAACCCGCTTTCGATTGTGGAGAAGCCCAAAGAGCCCAAATCTCACTACGCCGTGGTAGGGCTGTATTTCTACGACAAAAACATTACCGATATTGCCGCAGATGTGAAGCCGAGCGCCCGGGGAGAGTTGGAAATCACTGACGTCAATAACTGCTATCTGCAGCAGAAAAATCTGCGGGTAGAGCTTTTGGGCCGCGGCACGGCATGGCTGGATACGGGCACCTACGAGTCCCTGTTGCAGGCGGGCAATTTCGTCGAGACCATCGAGCAACGCCAGGGACTGAAGGTGGGATGTCCGGAAGAAGTGGCGTTCCACATGAAGTGGCTCAATGAGGAGCAGTTGCTCGAGCAGGCGCAGCGCTACAAAAACTCCACGTATGGGGCGTACCTTCGCGGATTGCTCGATTTTCGGCACTAGAAGCAGATGCAGGAATTGCTTTAAGATAGGGCGTGGAAAAGATGCAGTTCAGTCGTAGGAGAGCATTGGCTGGTGTTGCCGCAGCAGTCGCGCAGAGCAACCTAATGTTGCAGGGCCAAGTGCCAACGCGATCCTTCCGAATGGGTTTCACCCCTTTTCCGCCCTCTCCAACTTTTGAGGATTGGACGAAGTCTTTCCAGACCATCCTCAAGCACGGAGATTTGGTGGCCCTGTTCATCCAGGATGGTATTCCATGGGAGGCAGCGCTTGCCGACGCGCCTCTGTCGAAATATCCGCAAAGCATACGCGAGTTTCTCGAGTTTCAAAACACGATGGTGCAGCGCATCGTGCCACAGCACAGTCGCTACATCGCTTTCAATCCAACCAGTGTTGATTACACTCAGTTGGCTGCCAATTGGGAAGATCAGACGAATGGACCGTTGCCGTATCCCTGGAACACATTCGATTTTGACCATCCGAGTGTAAAGCAGGCGGCGCTGAACTACCTCAAAGTTCTGGTTAACACGTTCAATCCCAGCTATCTCAACATCGGGATTGAGACCAATATTTTGTTGGCTCGCAACTACGAACACTGGCCTGCCTACCTCGAGTTGCACCAATTTCTCTACACGGAAATCAAGAAACTCCACCCCAAATTGACCGTGATGGTTTCGGTCCAATATGAGCATCTGCTCGGGTTGCATCAGGATTCGCTGCAACTGCAGCGGAAGTACGCTTCGACATATCCAAATATCCTGACGGCCGAAGTGGCAAAGCTGCTGCGGTATTCCGACATGCTTGCTGTGAGTACCTATCCGTACATGATCGAACGGAACGTGATCACGGAGCGATATTTCGATACGGCTGCAAGGATGGCTGGCGAGGCCAAAATTGCTTTATCCATTGACCAAACTGGCTACACCTCGAGTCCATTGCAGATCGGTAATGTGGTTCTGCCTGGGGATGAGACACTGCAGTTTCAGTACACGAGCTTCATCCTGTCTGAGGCCCAGCGGCTGAACATGAAGTTCGTTGTCAATTTTGTGCCGATCGACTATGAGACGTCGTTTGGAGTTGACCCGGTAGCGCTGTCGTGGGCGTACACGGGTCTTTATCGCAAGAACGGAAACCCGAAAGCCGCGCTCAGTATTTGGGAAGCGTTTTATGGGCGGCGGTTGCAAAGCTGAGCGGCACGCTCAGCATATCCATAGACTCCTGCATGGCCGGAATGCCCGCCACCCTGAGTTGGATGACCACGCGCGGCTGGTCGCTGACAAAGGGAACCGTTACTTTGAGGCGATACACCCCAACATCCGTTTTGGACAGAACGGCTTCCTGCAGCGAAACGGGAATTGAACCTATCGACACTTCAATGGGTTGAAGAGGCTTTGCGACACCGAATCGATTTGCCGGCTGACCATTGAAAGGGAACCGGTCGACGGCGCCAACACCCAATGCTTCAATCCAGATTTCCTCCCCTGGTAATGCCGGATCATCCGCTGTGACGGGAGCATTATTGTCGGCATGAAATGCTCGAGCCGAAACGGTGGTGGAGTCAAGCGCCAATTCGGGGGCTGCAGGCTTGAGTGGCATGCGTCGCTCGGCACTACTGACGCCATTGACGACCACGTGGACGAGGCAATGTTCGCCTCCCAATTCCCAAGGCGCCTGAAAGACAATGCGAGTTGGAGAAACGGAGAGCAGTGGCGCAGCCACGCCATTGACCAACACCCGCGTGGTGCCGAGTTGCAGGGGCAAGTTGTTGGCCGTTGGCGCGGTGAGTGATGTATTCGCCAGCCCAATGCCGACCAGGGATACCAGCGCTCCCTGGGTTACGCCGGAGGATTCCGCGGCAAGAGCGAACTCTGGTCGGGAAACCGTATTGCCGGAAGTCGTGGCCTCAAACGGCGTAGAGAATGGCCCAATATTGCCCAGATAATCGTATGCCGCAACACGAAGATAGTATCGTGTGCCCGGGGCAAGGCCATCAATCTGGGCGAAGTTTTTGTGACGGGTGACGGCAACTTCCTGGTTGGGGGTGACTGGATCTTCGCCATAGCGAACGACATAACCAGCCACATAAGGCGTTACCTGACGCCAGAACACCTGAATGCTCGTGTTACCCCGTTCGGTAACGATGCTTGTCGGGGCGACCATGGGCGCGGGGGAGACGCGATTGGCGAGCAGAATGATGCCTTCGCCTGGGCCGAGTTGCAGGCCGTTGGTGACTGCTGAACCATCGTTTACAGCGGGCGATTGCGTGCCACGAATTCGCCGTACCCCAGAGCGATTCAAGGGGCCAACCAGTTGGCCCTGGGTGATCTGAATTGCATTGGGAGTCGGATTGACAAGAACAATACCGTTTTCGAAATCGCGACGCCAAACTCCAGGCCCGCCTTCAGTAATGCGAATGTTGTCCACCACAACAATGCCAGCATCAAGGAAGCCCGCCGTAAGGGATCCTACCTGGCCCTGCGGGACCCTGGTAACCACGCGGAGCCGTCCACGCTGGCCAGGCCCGTCAATGTCGGGAAGAAACTGAAAGTTGGATCTTCCTTGCGTCAGGGCTTCTCCCTGGACCTGAATGCCAAAGGCGAGAAGTCCGCGGTAGGTGGATGGACGATAATCGAGGACCATGTAGTCCATCGTTGCCTCATAAGTTTTGCCGCCTTCGAGAGGCAGGGCAGCGGGATTGCTCGCCGCGATGTATTGTACGCGTGCCAGATCGGTGTAGCTGAAGATTCCTGAATTGGCGCCGCTCAGAACCAGCCCCGGAGTGTTGGTGCTGACAAACGATTCACCAAGAGTGATGCCCGTAGGGGTAGTGGAATCAAAGTTGACCTCGGCAACCAACCGTTCAGCCGTGCGCAACTCCACAGCGTCAGCCAGGGGCTGGCCCAAGTAGCCTTTGTGGCGCAGGTCGCGCGAAGCGGCACCACTACCATCTACTGCGTACTCGTCGAACCATAATGGGATGGTGGTGTTGTCGACGAGATCGTATTCAAAGAATCCATCATCGAGAAGGGTAGAGGCCAGGCCGAACCGCATTCGACGGTAGTCGCGAGGTTCAAGCGTGGGACGGCGATCGGGGTAGCCATTCGCGGTTATGCCGCCAGTAGGGGTACCCAAGCCAGAGCCCGAGTATTGAAACGCGGTCATTGAGGGTGCCTGAGCATAGCGCATCGAAGCCTGATACGCCTGATGGGTCTGATACCAATAACTGGCATCATCAGTGCGCCATTCGCCGTTTGTGCTCACCTCGTAAGGGTTGTAGATTTCGCGCAGCCAGCCATTCAGAAATCCCAACATTGTGGGGTTTTGCGAAATGTAGCCGGCATTGCCAAACATCAGCCGATTCGGGCCAAACTTCTCGCGAGCCAGCCGGAAAAAGTTAACGAAGCCGCTTTTCCAGTTATCGTGCAGTTCCTTCTGTGTGTCGGCTTTCCCATCCAGATTGGTGTCCATGAGCGGAAAGCGACCATTGCGGTCGGCAAGAAGAGGATTGGGGTACCATTCCGGCTGGTCGAAATGAAAACCCTCAAAGAGGCCGCTGGGCAAAGAGCCACTTTGCAGAAACTGGACCAGATGTTGATTGAAATCCACCCCGTTTGCCTTGAACGCAAAGGGAGTGTGATTCATCTGAATATTCTGGGGAAAATCGGGCGAAAAGACGGGTTTCCCACTCGTATCGAACAAGAACCATTCAGGCCGGACTGTTTGATTAAAGAGGGCATTCAGTCCCGCGGAGCCCCACACCGGAGGGCGGTCGATGTACTGAGTCATGAATGCCTGCTGGTAGGGGATCACGCGCAGGGACGGATTGATGTCGCGCAGTCGCTTCATCCATGCCCCGGTCGACAGCGTGGCGTCACCATTGGTACCCGTAATCAGGTCTACCGCGGCCAAGTTTCTTTCAATTTCGGGCAGTGAAACATTGTGCAGCAAAGAGATGTTTGTCGGGTCGGTAAGCATGTAGTTGAAGATGCGAGGAAACCCGCTGCGCCAAAGTCGCGATGTCGCCGGACTCAGAACCTGGTCTTGTCGGAAAACCCTGATGTTGTCGATCACCACGGTGGCCTGCAACCCAAGTAAGCCAAGTGTGATGCCATGCTGCTCGGGAATTCGCATGCTCTGGGTGTCGGTGCCGCGACGCGTCGAGTTTGGCAAGTTAAGCGGGCCGCCAAAATCGAGGACGACCTTGCCTTCAATGGGAGTTGGCGAATAAAAAACCGCCCTTACTGCCCCAATCTGGCTTGCGGCCTGCAAGACCCGGAAGTCATATTGCAAAACATAGGTGCGGCCAGGCTCGAGGTTAACAGCGCTGGGTACGATTGTTACCAAAGGCTGGTCGCCACTCAACTTGAGGGATTGCTTGCCGCCGATCACTTCCTGAGGGTTTGTGGTGACCTGAACGGAGGGAATGAGGATCTGAAAATCGTTCAACGCCCCTTCAACATCCTGGCTATAGACCAGGGTGTATTTGGTTTCGTAATGATTCCAGCGGTTTGCTTCGCCAAATACGGGATAGCTTTTCGCGGTACCAACCTGTACCTGGGCTGCTGCTGGGAGGCTCAGCAGCAAACACAGGGATAAGAAAAGGGAAATTCTCATGGGCGAATTCGCACCTCCATCTGGCTGCCAGTATCGAGCAGGAGAATCATGATTTGGCGCTTGGCCGCGTCATATCGCCATCCTGGCTGTCCTTCGATTTGGGCTTGAGCCAGGGGGTTGCCGTTAAGCGTGACCGCTCGTGGAACCGCATAGATGCGGTAAAAGCGCAAAGTCCATGCGCGCGGCGTAGGCTTCCAGTTGCCAGCTTCCTTGCTTGTCTCCCAGGTAATGCCGTTTACGCCATGAGAGAGCCGCATGGTAGTCCTGATGTACTCGCCACGCGTGTAGTCGAGGCTATGGCCGTCATCTTCATAGAGGGAAAAGACGCTATCCTGACCCGGGAAAACATCGACGGCCAGATCGGGGCTCACCACCTCCCCAGTGTGTTGAGTCAGTTGCTGGCGCACAATCTGTGCACCCTCACGGGCGAAAACCGGGATGTACTCGATCGGAGCCGGGACATTGAGTTTTTTGCCAGATGCGTACTCCGCGCCGCTGTGAATTTCAATCCATGTGCCACGGCCTGGGAAGTATACATCGCGACTCAGGCTGCCGGGCTGGGTGATGGGAGCAACCATCAGCCGGTCACCAAACATGTACTGGTCATCAACAGCGAAGCCGGGCTCCTCGGCCGGAAAATGATACGGGAGAGGGCTCACAAAAGGTTCACTTGTGCGTGTGGCGCGCTCCATCCACGAATAGATGGTGGGCAACAAGGTGTAGCGATCCTGAATAATGCTCTTGATGTGGGTGAACCAGGGATCCTTAAACGCCCATGGTTCTCGACGCTCGACATCATTCATGGAGTGATTGCGGAACAATGCCGTCCACTGTGAGAATTGCAGCCAGCGAACAAACAACTCGCCGTCGGGTGAGCCGAGGAAGCCTCCCGTATCATGTCCGAAAAACTGCTGTCCGCTAAGGCCCACAGCGAGGGTCATCTGCAAGTTGGTACGTAGCGCTTCCCAGTCGCTATTGGCGTCACCGCTCCAGTTTGCCGAGTAGCGTTGAATGCCTGGAAATCCGCTGCGCGAGATCATCCAGGGACGTTCGTTGGGACGTGATTCCCGCATGGCCTCAAAGGCCGCCTTGCACATTTCAAGGGCATAGAGGTTTCGTGCTTCGATGTCTGTGCGCTTTTGCCCGTTATAGTCGTAGACGGCCTCAGGCATATTGTTTTGTGCCGGTTCGTTGAGGTCGTTCCAAAGCCCGGAAATGCCGGTTTCGAGAAAACGCTTGAGCCGCTGTTTGTACCAGAAGCGAGCGGGCCGGCGGCTAAAGTCGAGCCAGCTCACATCTCCAAACCAGATGTTGTTGACGAGAGTTTGGGAATCCGGTCCAGTCAGAAAGAACCCGGCGTCGCTGGCCGCTTTCCACACTGGATCAGACTTCAACACACAAGGTTCGCTGATGTTGATGCGTTTGAAGCCCATCGATTCGAGCGACTCGTTCATCTGGATCGGGTTGGGAAACTTCTCCCGATTCCAGGTGAACTGGTGGAACTGATCCATGTAGTCGATGTCGAGCCAAAGGACGTCAGCCGGAATGGACAGCTCGCGAAGCTTGCTGGCCACATCCATCAACTCCTGTTGGCTGTAGTAGCTGTAGCGACTCTGGTGGTAGCCAAGAGACCACTTGGGCGGCAGTGGGCAATAGCCAGTGAGCTCAGCAAACAAGCGTGCCACTTCTGAGGAAGCCGGGCCGGCCAGCACGTAGTAATCGAGATCCCCCTTCATCGTGCCGAAGGCCAACGTGTCGGCTTGTTCGGCCCCGAAGTCGAGGTACTGCTGCGCGCCGGAATCGACGTAAACACCAAAAGCACGGCCCCTTCTGAAGGTGAAGAAGAACGGCGTGCTGATATACAACGGGTCGGTCAGCGGCCCGTAAGCGAATCGATCCGTATTCGCCATGATGAACTTTCGGCCGCGACGATCGGTGGGGCCGCCGCGCGCGCCAAGACCGACGTAGTGATCGGCCGGGTTAGACACTTTGCGGGCGAGAATCAGACCTGTGGCGGAGTCGAAAAAATAAGGTTGAGCAGAGTCCTTCAATAACTCAGTGCCATCGGACCAGAAGAGATTGAAAGCCCCCGTATCGCGAGACAACTCGAGGCGCACCGTCTGAGAGGAGATCTCAATTGTGGTTCTGTTATCGCTGACACTGGTGGAGGCTGGCTCAAGCTTTGCGGCCTCATTGAGTGCGCCGGTCGGTCGGGGACTGAACGCGCCACTGGCCGAAAAACGAATCCTCAAAACATTATTGGCCAGGAATTCGATGCGTGAGCGGGCGTTGCTTTGGTAAACAACTTCAATCCAAGTGGGCCCGAACTGGACATCCTTGGCGTTGCCGGCGGCCTGGATCG
Source organism: uncultured Bryobacter sp. (assembly GCA_964494515.1). Classification (GTDB taxonomy): domain Bacteria; phylum Acidobacteriota; class Terriglobia; order Bryobacterales; family Bryobacteraceae; genus Bryobacter. The sequence goes on along the minus strand of CAZBTA010000002.1, from coordinate 21,139 downwards.
CCATTAGTTTGACCTCGAGTTTCTTTGATAACGGAAAACGCCGCCACCTTCGGTGCCCGCATAAATGATCAGCGGATTGGCGGCATCAATCGTGAGTGAGGTGACCGTGTGGTTGAACATGCCGGTGAGCAGTTGCCGCCAACTGAGTGCTCCGTCATCGCTGACAAAGACACCACCGCCGACCGTGCCGGCGTAAAGTGTTGAGGGGCTTGAGGGGTCAATAGCAAGGCTTAGAATTTGCTTTGCGGTCAAGCCTTGATTTGAGGGCGTCCAATCGAGGCCTGCATTGTCACTCACCAGGATTCCGGCGCCTGCCGTGCCAGCATAGATTCGATTCGGATTGCTTGGGTCAAGGCGGACCGCAAGGACTGCAGGTTCAACGTATTGCGGCTCAATGGAACCATTCCAGGTGACGCCGCCATCGGTCGTACGCACAAGCCCACGGCCCTGACTCCCTGCGAAAGCCTCATTGTCGCTCTCACCCATTTCGAGATAGCGAACCCCTACTTTGGACAGAAGGCTGTTCACGGTGGTCCAACTCTTGCCGCTATCGGCAGATCTCAAAACTCCTACGCCTTCCAGTTGGAGATAAATGACTGAGGCGTCGGCATTGGCTGTGACTGAGGTGATGATGCCACCTTCAAGGGAATCGCCAAGCTTGTCCCAGGCAGAAGTTTCTTCATTAAAGATGCGCACTCCACTGCCGGTTGCGGCTAGGATACGAGGTCTGGGCCCGGTCGTCATGCCGAGGGAAATCACGGGTTGTTGTGGCAAACCTTCCGAAACTGCCTGCCATGATTTACCGATGTCGGCGGTGCGATAGACACCCGCGTTGAGTGTGGAAACGTACACCCGCTCGGCGGCATCAAAGGCAATGTCCGATACCTCGTAGCTGGGTAAGTCGCCATTGATCGAGGACCAGAATCCGCCGCGATCCGGGCTCACAAAGATACCAGCTCCCTTGCTGGCGGCATAAACCGCACCTGAGCGAGGCGAAACCTTGATGACCTGGGCGGAGTAATTTGACCCAATTAGCAAACTCGAACTGCGAGTCCAGTCGAGCCCACCGTTCACGCTGCGATAGATGCCACCGCCGTCCAGGCTGGCGTAAACGGTACCGTCACGGCCATCCACGGCAAGAGAAAGTATCGTGAGAAAAGGAAGGCCACGGCCAGCTTCCTTCCAGGTGGCGCCGCCATCCGCACTACGGCTCAGGCGACCGGCAAGGCTGCCGGTGTAGACAATGCGACGATTGCGCGGGTCAACAGCAACAGCAGTCAGATAGCTGACGCGGGGAATCAGGTCGCTCCAGGTTTGCCCACCATCACGGCTGCGGCTCAAGCCGACGCCCGTGCCGACATAGACCGTGCCTGGCTCGCGGGAAGAAGCCTGAACATCGAAAATGTTGCGATCAAGCAGCCCACGGTTTTGCCAGGCTTCTCCGTTATCGTCGCTTACAAAGATCCCGCCGAGCAAAGCCCCGGCATAAAGCCGCCGCCCACCCGCGTCGGGGGCAAGACCACGCACAAAAAGCGTCAGGCCCGGGGCTGAACGGATAAATTCACGTCCTGCCCGGCTCACGTACAAGCCTTCGAGGTAGGTGCCGATCATCGTTTCGCCAGTTCCTTTGGGGTCGATGGCGATCACGCTCACGCCTTCGACAGGAAGGCGTGCGCTGAGCCGCTTCCAGGTCACTCCGCTATCGGTGCTGCGGTAAACGCCGTTGTCCTGCAGTGAGGCGAGCAAGACCTGGGGATTAACTGGATCGATCTCAACGGAAGTGACTGCGCTATTGGCCGGGAGGCCCTCCTTGTAGGGCTTCCAGGTGGCGCCAGCATCAATACTGCGGTAGACAGTGGAGGTGCCGCCGGCGTAGAGCACTCCCTCCTTTGATTCGTCGACAGTTACGGTGTAGACCTGCGGCGGGCTCTCGATTCCGTCATTGGATTTGGTCCAGGTAAAGCCGGAAGTCTCAGACTTGTAGATGCCGTCCTGAGTAGCCAGGTACAGCACCCACGGCTTACGAGGGTCGGCCGTCATTGCCAGAGCTCCCTTAACGGCATCAATCCAGAGCGGACTCCAGCGGAAAGTCTCGTAATTGTAGATGTACAAACTGCCGCCACTGGTCACGGCATAAGTGGCACCAAAAGCGATGATTTTGATGGAGCGGATGATCTCTGGCGGCAGCCCGGCGCTGATCAACGTAAACGTACGGCCCTGGTCCAAAGATTGGAATACTTTCCCTCCATCGCTGCCCATGAGAACGCGATTCTTCTCGACGCGGTCGGTTGCTACGCTAAACGCCGTTCCGAGAGTGCCGGTTACCTGGTCCTGTCCCCAGCGTTCGCCACCATTGCGCGAGATATAGAGGCCACTCGTAGTAGCCGCGTAAAGCACTCCTGCTTCCGCGGAATAGGCGAGCCCGAAAAAGCCAGGCGGCACAATTCCTTCCGCGGATGACTGCCAATTCTCTCCCCCATCAACGCTCTTCCACACACCTGCCCGCTCGGTGCCGGCAAACACGGTTGAGTTGTTGTTGGGATCGACCAGAAAACGAAAAACACCCTCGGTGAAGTTGGGCGATTTGGTCCAATTGCGATCGTCAGAACTGAAGAAAACGCCGCTATCGCCGCCCGCCAATGTCCTGCTGCCGCCATTACGCGCAATTGAGCCGAGCGCTCCAACAAAGAGGTTCTGAATCCCGTTCTCGCGAGGGATAAAGCTCCGACCATTGTCAACCGAGGCGCGAAGCCCACCGCCGAACCGAGCGAGTAGGGAATAGCCATCCCGGAACAGCACCAACCGCGCTGGTTGTGGGGTCCACAGTGTCCATCCCTGCTCGCGATCGCCCTCACGACGCGAATAGACGCCCTTGTCGGTGGAGAAGTAAATCATCGGCTCAGAAGTGATCGATGAATCAATGGCAATTTGTGCCCCCGAAAGATCAGCGGGAAGGTTCTCGCTAATGTTGACCCACCGTGTCGCACCTGGGCTCAGGCGGTAAACGCCATTGCTCACCGCCGCATAGACGATGCCTGAAGTCGTTGACGACTTCATATCTACAACCACCGGGTTGATGAGGCCGGTAGAGAAGCTGGTCCATGACTTGCCACCGTCCTCGCTGCGGTAGATGCCGCTGCCGCTGGTGCCGGCGTAGGAGATGTTGGCGTTGCGCGGATCAAAAGTCGTGCAGCGGGGAAACTGGACTTTATCCCCGTCAGACTGGGGCAACCAATTCTGTCCTGCGTCCCGCGTGTAATAAACGCCTGAATTTGTAGTGATCATCAGGTGCTGCGGGTCGGCGGGATCCAGCGTGATTTGCTGGACGTTCAAATTGCCCAAACCATTGTTGATTGCTTTCCAGGTGCGACCAGCATCGTTGGAAACGAAGACGCCCGCCTGGAAGGTGCCTACGAAAATCCGACCCCGCTGCCGCGCATCGACAATCAGACTAAAAATGGAATAGGAGGAAAAGGGCCCGGGAATGTGAACCCACGTCTGGCCACGGTCCACGCTGCGGTAAAGTCCACCGAAATACGTGCCGGCGTAGAGTGTGGATGAGTCGAAGGGATCAGCTTCAAGGGAAAAAACTGTGGCGGTTTGAGGTCCGACTGGAGTCCAGCTGTTAACAGAGGTCGCAGAAGTCTGGGCAGTGGCAAGTTGAATTGCCCAGCACCAAATCCAAATCGCGACAGCACACCGCCAGCGGCGGTGCCGGAACGTACCGACCATACTAGTAGCTAACCTCAATCCAGAAACGCGCGAGATTGGCAGGCCTTTGGGTCAGCCAATCTTCGCATCAGTATACCGGATCGTCAGGAAAGCCATCAATGGAACGGAGGGGCACTTCACCGAGGGAGTACCCCATTTTGTACCTAGTTCCGTGTGCAGGAATTTGCTGAGCCGAACTTGAGTGCTGACTGTTGGAACACCGACCATGCCTCTTTGGGTCTTCCACTCTGGTCATGCAATCCCAGGGAACCGAGATAACGGACGAAGAGGGAATCGGCGGCAAAGCCGTAAACTGTGGTGAACTGATCCACAACCCAACTGGGCATGTCATGCATTTGGAAGAACCTTGCGGCAATGATGTTTCCTGAGGCTCGTTGGAGGGCATTGGTAGCTGCTTCGTAGTAGCGCTTCTGATCGGCGCTGCCCGTTTCGACCAAACCGCTCGGATATCCGAGCTCGGTCAGCAGAATCTTGCGGCCATATGACATGGTTTGCATCTGAGCAATATCGCCCTCGACGAACTTCGTTTCCCGATAGGAATCGCCCGTGAATCCGTAGTAGGTAAAGGCCACGTGATCCCCGAACCACTGCAACCGCCGGAAGATGGAATCGTTCGTACGAGCTGTGTCGTAGCTGAAAACGATACCAACACTTGCCCCGGGCCAAATCAACGACAGACGTTGACGGCTCAACCATAGAAATCGTTCGTAGGCCGACAGTTCCCCAGTGCGCGAACTGAAATAGGAGTCAACTTCATTCGAGAGGTGAATGAGCTGGCTTTGAGTGCGAAGCGAACTGGCGAGGTTTGAAAGCAGGGAATTCCAGCGGCTGATCAGTCGTGCGTCATCCCAGGCAAGATTCTTCAAATAATCGGGAATTGCCCGGTTGGGCCCGTCGATTGGCTTGAGCGTAATCGAAACGGTGAGGCCTTGTGCGCGTGCCCGTTGTACGGCGCTGACGAGTGCTGAAAGTTTGTATTGGCCCTCGGTGGGTTCCAGTTCTGCCCAGGTGGCAGTGGCATCGGCATAGCGTGAACCATTGCTTTTCGCGTATGCAGTGGCAAGGTCCATTTCTGTTGAACTGAATGTGCTGGTCGATACCGGGTTTGCATCCAGCCCAAGCAGGGGGCAAGCTCCCCGGGGCCCAGGGGGCGTGGAAAGCTCGGCCGTGACTCGCGAGGAGGTGAGGTAGAAGGCGCTGTCACCATCCCCGAACTGCACGAATCCTACGCTCGGGGCAAGATACCAGCTCTGATTGGATCCGCTGTCATACTGCACCCAATAGCGCGAGACATTGGAGTAGGACTTGCCATTAGCATTCACCGTGAGTCCGGTTTGGGTGAGCGTCACCTTGCCAATCGAGCTCTGCCACGTCTCGCCTACGCGACCGGCAGCGAATAGGGCCGCCGGGGCAGGGAACCGCTGGAGCGTGTTCTTCCCATCGTAGATGCCTTCGTAGAATACTCCGGCTCCTGAACTGCGCACAGCCATTCCGTAATTGCCCCAGGGCGAGCGCCAATCAAGGCGGGCCGTTTGTGTGCCCGCAGTGGACACGGCCACCCCGGACATCTGCAATTCAATCCAGTATTCGGGCTGGCCCTTTAATTCCAGTCTCCAGGTATTGCCTTCAGAGAATGGCAAATGCTCGCTGGCGAACATGGGCATGCTGAGGACAAATAGCGATAGCAGTGTCCTACGCCCGAAGCGCGCAGGCCGCAATTCAAAATTTTCCATTTTCTACCATATCGGACTGAACACGGAATGTTTGAAAGAGTTTTGGGAGACCCGCTCTAGTTCTACTCTAAACTGTTAAAAGAAAAGGAATTGTAAGGAATTGCAAGCGGTGCGGACTTCGACGAAAACAGGCCTGACATTCCTTGGAGGGAGAATGTCAGGCCTGCTGTGCTGCCTGTAGACTGCCGACCCCGTCGGCAAGCTCTGATTATTGATAGACGATCTTGTAGCAATAGTTGGACTGAATGAACTTCGGCATCTCGCTCATCAGGTAGGTGAGAGCGAGCTTGTTGACACCGGCCTCTGAGCGTAGCCCCAACGAACCCAGGTATGCAGCAAAGGGAGAATTGGTTGCGTAGCCGTATGCGGACGCAATCGAATTGGTAACGCTGGCGGGCAGATCGGTCATGAGGAAGAACCGTGCGGCGAGAATCTTGCCTGAGTTCTTGCGGATTTGTTCGAGCAAAAGCGTGTAGAAAGCGCGCTGTTTGTCTTCACTGCTCCCGGCAAGCGTCGCGGATGGAAAGCCCACCTCTGTAAGGATGACTGGCTTGGATCCAGTCATCGAGAGCATGAGAGGAATTTCAATCGAAACATTCTCAGCCGCTCGCGTTGTCGTCCCATCGAGATTGTAAAACGTGAAAGCATAATGTGCGCCGAGGTTCTTGAGCTGGGTAAAGGTGGCATTGCTGAGCCGCAGTGCGTCGTAGTTGAACACCAGGCCTACAGACGCGGCGGGAGCACTCTTGGCAAGTGCCTGCTGGCCTGCATTGAAGAACTTCGTGAACGCGGCAACTTCAGTTGGGCGATTGATGAAGTACAAGTCCACCTCGTTGGCCAACTGGACCCACTTGACGCTGCTCCCCAGATTGGGACCGAGGGCGGTGAGCAAATTCTGCCAGCGGCTTAGCATCAGGGCGTTGTCCCAGGCGAGATTGCTGACCTCTGCTGGAAGGCGCCGGAAGTTGGTGTCGACTGTTTTGATGGTGAGTCCAACTGTCATGCCGTTCTGATTGGCCAACTGGAGTGCGTCGCGGATGAGGGAGAAGTCATAGGTGCCCGGGGAGGGTTCAATTTGGCTCCAGGTGACGGCGAATTCGTAAAACCGGGATCCCGAAGCCGTCAACGACGCCATCAAGGCTGCGACGGATTGGCCGCTCAAGGGGTTGGGCTCTATGCCAACCACGCCGCAGGCCCCAGGAACCTGAGTGGCCGTTAATGGGGCCGGCTCCAGCGTGACGGTTCGAGTCGCCAGCGGAAACTGCATCGGAGATTCACCGAATTGCACGTAGCCAACCTTGTCAGCGAGAAACCAGGACTGCGTAGACCCATCTGAATAGGAAATTCGATAGTGTCTGACGTTTGTAAAGGTTCCGGCTGCTGCTGTCACCGTGGCAGTCTTGGAAACGAGGGTCACGGGGCCCAAAGCGCTGGTCCAGGTTTGTCCGACATTCCCTTCCATGAACAACGGGAGCGGGTTGGGGAAAGAAGTCACCCCGGTGGAGAATTCAAACCCTTCATGCTCGATGCCGGCACTGGTGCTGCGCAGCACCATGATGTAGCTGAAGCCCCAGGGGGTTTTCCATTCCACGCGTCCGCGCCGGATTCCACTCGATATCTCCTCTGCACTCAGTACTTTGAGAGTCATGCTGGCGGCGGTTGTGTTCTGGTAGTTCAGCTGCCAGCTGTTGCCGGCCATCAGCGGGAGATAGCTGTTGGCCGCAGCAGGCAAGGCGAATAGTGCCAGCAATCCACAGGAGGCCAAGAGAGTTCTGGGACGAAACTTCGAGTGCATACCACATGAGCATGTGGCATTTTCCTGACAGCAGGAATGGGGTGATTCGGTGGCTCCTGAGGTGTTTTTTTACCTAGGGCGTTTCAGACAAGCGAGGCACAATTCAGTTTTTTTTAGATTTGCTGAGCCAAACCGCCAGCGGTTGACGCTAAGGCTTTATGCGGAGATTTACCGGGCATGAGTAGTACTTCGGTCATTTGCAAGTTGTTGGAAAATCAGGCAGACTCCAGAAGTGCTAAAGAAAAATGCATCCTTGACCGATACTCGTGCATCTGGTATGATCTTAAAACTAATTTATCAGAGGTATATTCTTCTCAAATACCCGGTCGTAGCCCCGTCGCTGATTTTTGCACGAACGTTTCGTGGACTTTAATTTCGTGTGGAGCGTATGACGTCCGTGGCTAATCGCATTCTCGTTTGGAGTGGTACGGGATTCGTGGGACGGGCGCTGTTTCAGCGCCTGGTCGCAGAGGGTTATTCTGTGACCTCGTTGTCCCGCGGAGGGCTCGAGCTTGATCCTGCACTTCATCCCCGAGTTCAATCGATTGCCTACGGGTATGAACGGAATGATGAAGCGCGCGAAATTCTTCTGCGAGCCGTTTTGGAATCTGACCTGATTTTCAATCTGGCTGGCAGTTCAGGATCGGTAAGCAGCAACAGCCATCCTCTTGAAAGTTTGGAAGCCAATTGTGCGTGGCAATTGGAATTTCTTCAGGCCTGCGCCAAAGCAGGGCACCGTCCACGCGTTGTATTTGCAAGCTCGCGGTTAGTCTACGGCAAACCACTGCAGAATCCGGTGGACGAATCCCACCCGATTGCGGCGCAGAGTATATACGCAGCCCATAAGCATACGATTGAGCAGTACCACCAGATATATGCCGATCGTGGGGCCATTGAATATACCATCTGCCGGATCGCTGTCGCCTATGGACGACATCCGCAAAGCAGATTCAAAAATCATGGATTTCTGAACACAATCATCGAGGATGCGATGGCTGGCAAGCCCCTGCGGGTATTCGGCAGTGGTGAGCAGGTTCGGGATTACATCCATATTGAGGACTTGGTGAGCGCGCTTTGGGCTTGCGGCATTTCGCCCGAAGCCCGCAATGAGGTTTTCAACGTTGGTTCTGGCGAAGGGGTTACCATCCTCGACGCAGTCCAGACGGTGGCGAACCTGGCTCAAGTACCAGTAGTCTTTGAGCCCTGGCCAGAGTCGTTCCTGCAAGTTGAAACGGGTGATTTCGTCACCAATATCAGCAAGCTCAAACGGCGGACCGGGTTTGAACCAAAGTTTGCATTTCACGAAACACTAAGGGGGGAAACTGCCCAGATTCGCGAACTGCGCCGTGCCAAGGAGAAGGGCATCGCAGTAGCCGCGGGACTGGACACTTCAAGGCAATGAGGGAACAAACAAAGATTCCACTTGAGGCGGCTGAAATTGACTTTGCGCAAAGTGCCGCCGCACCGAAGCGAGCGAAACTGCACGCTGCCCGGACGGAGACGGATTGGAGCGAAATTGAACGAGCGGTTGCGCCTTATGGCATCGTTACCGTCCCGCTCTGGCGAGATATTGCTGAACGGTTGATCGCACTTTCGATGCTGATTTTGGCTTCGCCTGTCATGGCGCTTGTGGCCCTGATCGTTCGTCTGGATTCTCCTGGGCCAATCCTGTTCCGCCAGTGGCGTATCGGCACTGGGGGCAAGCTTTTCCGCTTCACGAAATTCCGCACGTACTACACGGACGCCAAGGAACGGTTCCCTGACCTGTATCGCTATCAATACACCAAACAGGAAGTTGAAAGTCTGCATTTTAAGCTCACGAATGATCCGCGGGCCACTCGCGTTGGTCGTTGGCTGCGGCAATCCACACTGGATGAGTTACCAAACCTTTGGCATGTGGTTACGGGAGAAATGTCTTTTGTTGGGCCGCGCCCCGAAATTCCTGAGATGTTTCCCTACTATGTGGGTGCTGACGTCCGCAAATTCACCGTACGTCCCGGCATCACCGGCAAAGCCCAGATCTCGGGCCGCGGTCTGCTGAGTTTTCGCAAGACGGTTGCCTATGACATCGAGTATCTCTCTGAGCGCGGCCTCTGGAATGACATCCGGATCGTGTTCATGACACTGGTGAAGGTCTTTTTGCGCCAGGGCGCGTTTTAAAAAGGCGGGTCACGTCAATATGAACAACCTACATGCTCAACGTGTCGTTGTAGTCGGTGCTACCGGATTCATCGGTTCGCATCTGGTCGACCGTCTTGTGGCGGAACGAGTTCCGGTTCTGGCGATTGCCCGGAGCGAAATTCGGCGGGAAAACCTCGAAGGCGCCACCGGCGGCTACGAGTTTGCCGCCTGCGACATCGCGGCCAGCCCTGATATGGTTGACATCTTCGCCCGGTTCAAGCCGACCATTGTTTATCACCTGGCGGCGAAGCCGGACGCCGCTGAAACGCAGGAACATATTGAGGCGAGCTTGAAAGTTAATGCCTTCGGAACATTGAAAGTTCTGGAGGCCGCCCAACAGGCCGGCGTTTCGCGAGTCGTTTACGGGGGCACGAGCAAGATCTTTGGGCACCACCAGGTGCCATCGAATGCCAAGACTCCCTCAAACCCCCTCAGCAGCTATGCAATCGGCAAGGGCACCGCATGGCAGCTTTGCAAACTCTTCTCGACGCTGTACAAGATGGAAACGGTTTGTCTCCATCCCGCCTTCGTATATGGGCCTCGTCAGAATTGGAATCTGATTCGCTATATCGAAAGCTGTGTCCACCGTGGTGAAGTGGTCCGACTTCAGGGCGGAGGGCAAACTCGCGATCCGCTGTACGTTGGAGACGTAGTGGATGCCTATCTTGCGGCTGGAATCCGGCCAGGTGTCAATGGCGAAGCCGTCCCCGTTGGTGGCGGAGTCGAAGTGACAGTGAGCCAGTTGGCGCGCAAAATTCTGGAAGCTCTCGGCATGCCGGATGCGCCGATTGAGATTGGTGGCCAACAACCTCGCCCGACGGAAATCTGGCGCAACTACACGGATAACCGTGATGCGGAGCGCTTGCTCGGCTGGCGTCCGCGCACGAGTCTGGATCAGGGGCTGCGCCTTACGGTGCATCCCGAATTGCTGGAGGCAGTGGCAACCCGCGCTGCTGGAATGGGGAACTCACAATGAGTCTTGCGGATAACTTTTTGAAGAAGGTGCCGCAGTATACGCGGCAAATGCGGCACATTCGCAGTGTGATCCAGCACGGGACCCCGCGCAAGTGGGCCAATCTCGCCAAGGCCGAGTGGGAAAGAAAATCGCGCAAGGTGCAGGTGTCGAGTCTGCCCTACCTGATGATCATTGACCCTTGCAACTACTGCAATTTGCGCTGCCCGCTGTGCCCAACCGGACTTGGAACACTGGGAAGGCCCCAGAAGATGATGTCGCTGCAGTGCTTCAAGGATTACTTTGATCCACTCGCGCCATACCTGTTTGAGGCCTACTTGCACAATTGGGGTGAATCGCTGCTGAACAAAGAAGTGTTCAAGATGGTGGAGTACGCACAATCGAAGAATGTCGGCACCAACATCAGCTCGAACCTCTCAGAGACCACTTCGGCCGACATCGATGCACTGCTGGATAGCGGGCTGGAATACCTGATCGTTTCGCTTGATGGCACTTCCGCGGAGAGCTATTCGAAGTACCGCGTGCGTGGCAAGTTTGATAGCGTCATGCACAATATGGCAGAGATTATCCGTCGTCGGAATCAGCGCCGTCTCAAGACCCCGGTTGTCGAATGGCAGTTTATTGTCATGCGGCAGAACGAGCACGAGATTGAGGAAGCAAACCGTGTGGCCAAGCAGGTAGGCGTGGACTTGTTGCGGTTTATCCCCGTTGGCATGCCCTACGACACCATCGATCGCAAGGCTGTGGCGGACGAATGGTTTCCCCGTACGGTTGCAGGTCGTGAGTTTGCTCCCGATGGCGTTGAACAGCAGTTTGGCCAGGCCAACAAGCCCAGCCCCTGCTTCTATCTCTATCGATCCATGGTGGTCAATCCTGATGGCGGTGTGGCGCCATGCTGTGTCGTGGACAAGAAGGACGGGGACTTCGCTCAGCTTCCGGCACAGGATATTCGCAAGGTCTGGAACAACGACCACTACCAAAGCGGAAGGGCGCTGTTTTCACCGCAGAACGCCGCCAATACTGTTCCTACGATTTGCGATGATTGCGACATTTTTGCCCAGTATCCGAAACCGGGGCGCAAAGCCAAGTCCACGGTGGGGCAATCGGAACTGGTGCAAATCAGTACCGCTCCAGAACGGGTACAACAGTAGAAGTGATCACAGACAGCAATTCCAACCAGCCGACCTCTGCCTTGACCACGGCGTCCCCGAAGGTAGAGTCGGCCTTGTTGGCTCTGGCAATCAAACTGCGCCAATTCCGGCAATCTTCTGCCGAGAGTTGCCGCACGCTTATACTGCCTGCCGGGCCCGGATATGACTCGAGTCAAACCGTGTCCGCCATGGCCGCGGCGTTGCGTCAGCTGCTTGAAGAACCCATCCTGACGCTGCATTGCGATTCATTTGCCGGCGCCCAGACTCCCACCGTTGAAAAGACGCCTGCCGTCAAACCGCAGCTTTCAGAGATTTTTGTGAACGGCCCGTCCAATCATTCCGACCCGGGCTCGTCCCTGATGATGCTGCCTCAAAGTGGTGCTCTGCCACCTTTGGCACATGTGCGGTTTGCCGAGAACGCGTCACTTGCCACCACGCTGGCTTCTCCAGCGTTTGAAAGCTTCTACAGCTTTGCCAGCAAGAACTGCCGTCATATTCTGATTGCCAGCCGTTGCTTTCAGCAGCAGCCTGAGGTGGCGATGCTTGCCCACGCCGCTACTCATGTAGTTTTGACGGTTGCTGCCGACCACACACGCATTCAGGATATCCGCGCGACGCAAGCAGCGCTTGCCCCGTATAAGGCGGAGATGCTGGGTTTCCTGCTCGAAAAGCACAAAATTGCTAAAGGCCAGCGTACATGATGTCCGCCGTCGAAAGCTCGCCGATCCGCGTCACGACGTCAAACCGTCGGTTGAAGGTTGCGCATTTGTTGCATACGGTGGCGCACGGTGGCGTCGAAACGGCTTTGCTCAATTGGTTTCAAAAGTTCGATGATCGCATCGATCCGCTGCTGTACTGCTTTACGAATCCAGGTGGAACGGAAAAGCCATTTCTGCAGGCAGCGCACGCACAGGGCCTCGAAGTAGGCACCCTGCCCTGGTCGCGCTGGAAGCCGATCTGGAAGTGTGCCCGATTGATGGCGGAAGAAATCCGCCGCCGACAGATCGACATTTTGCACTGTCACAACACATACGCCAACCTCGTCGGGCTGCTGGCGGCGCGCATGGTTGCGGTACGTACTGTCACCACATTCTACGTGTGGGGCAATTTCACCTTCGTGCGCAATGCTTTGCAATGGATGGATCAGGTTTCGATGAGGCAATTCGACCAGGTAACGGCCCACTGCGAGCAAGCTTTTCACGATACGGTGCGTCGTGGCTATCCCGAGAGCGAGTTGCGGCTTGCCATTTGTGGCTATCCCGGTAAGGCTGTCGAGCTGGATGCCGAAACCCGCCGGCAACGTCGTGCTGAGCTCGGGCTTGCTGACCACCATGTGGCGTTGATTTATGGCGCGCGCTTCTGGCCCGAAAAGGCGCACGGCAATCTGCTCGAGGCCATGAAGATCCTGCGCGAGCGTCATCCCGAGGCCGTATTGCTGCTGCCCGGTACCGGGCCGGATCTTGAGGCGATCAAGGTGCTTTGCCGTGAAATGGGACTCGAGGGCTGCGTCAGATTTCTTGGGTTTCAGGACAACTACGATGCCTTGCTCGCCCTGGCTGACATCATGGTTCACCCGAGCGATAACGAGGGCGTCGCTCTTGCTGTCTGCGCCGCAATGGCCGCCGGCTTGCCGATTGTTGCCAGTAAGGTGGGCGGACTACCCGAGATCTTGACCGATGGCAAGTCCGCGATCTTGATCCCACCGCGGTCTCCGCAACGTCTTGCCGACGAGGTTGCCGCATTGATTGAGAACCCCAACCGGGCGAAGGCATTGGGGGAGCAGGCACGTGCATTCATCACGGGCGAGTATTCACTCGAGGTGGCTACGGGTCGGCTCACTGAGATCTATCAAAACATGATGCTGCGTCCCGCTCGAGGGAGGAAGTCGTGAGGATTGGTATCTCAGTCATTATGGCCGGGCGCTCGGCGGGTGGGCCCGAAACCTACGAAATTCAATTGCTGCGAGCGTTAGCTGCAATTGATCGCGAGAACGAATACATCGTCTACACTACTACTCCCGCGGCCCAAAGCGCGATTGGCGTGGAGCAGTCCAATTTCCATTACCGTCTCCTGAAGCCCGGCTCACGTATTGTGAGCCTCAGCCTGACGCTGCCTTATCTGCTCGCCCGGGATCGTGTCGACCTCTACCACGCCACGTTTACCCCGCCGCCATTTTCCACTCGCCCTCTTGTGTTCACAGTTCACTGCCTCAGCAGCATGGTGCACCCGGAGATCTACGAGCCCTTGACGGCAATGCGCCTGAACTTTTTGCTGAAACGCGGCATTCTCAACGCTCGGCAACTGCTATGCGTTTCCGACACCACACGCAAGCATGTGAATGAGAAGTTCGGTATTCCGATCGAGGACATGCGCGTTACCTACAATGGCGTGTCCGGTCGTTTCAGTCCCTCGCCAGATCCCGGGGTTACCGCCGCGGCGCTGCGTGAAGCCGGCATTCCCCCTCAATACATCCTGTATCTGGGCAAGATCCAGAAGCACAAAAATGTTGGCCGTCTGCTTGAGGCCTACCAGCAGTATCGGAATCGCAGTGCAAATCCCTTGCCGCTTGTGCTGGCTGGTCGCGAGCAGGGAACCGTCGAGCCAATTTCCGCGATTGCGGATCGTTTGGGCCTTACCCCACACATTTATCGTTTGGGCTATGTGCCTGACGCGCTTGTGCCGGAGTTGTATCGTGGCGCGCATGCCTTCGTTTTCCCCTCACTTTGGGAGGGATTCGGCATCCCGCTTGTCGAAGCGATGGCCAGTGGTGCTCCAGTAATCACTTCAGCGGCCACTTCATTGCCTGAAGTGGCCGCTGATGCCGCCCTTGTGGTGGATCCTCACAACGCAACCGCGATTGCCGATGCCCTGATGCGCATCGAAGCCGAACCCGGTTTGCGAGATAGCCTTATTGCACGTGGCTTCCGCCGCGCTGCCGATTTCTCATGGGCGCACTGCGCCGAAGCTACGCTTGACGCATACTATTCGGTGGGTCAAGGCTCACGTTCTGGCAAAACTGTGATGCAGCATTCCAATCTCATTCAACAGGGAAGGTCCTGATATTATGAAGCTCCTCGTAACCGGCGGTGCCGGGTTTATTGGCTCCGCATTTGTACGACTTGTTCACAAGCTGCACCCCGACTGGAAGGTGACGAATCTCGATTTGCTCACCTATGCGGGCAATCTCGATAATCTTGCCCCCGTCGCTGATCATCCCAATTACAGCTTCGTTCGAGGCGACATCGCAGACATGCCGTTCGTCGAGAAGCTGTTCAATGACGTTAAGCCCGACGCGGTGGTGCACTTTGCGGCTGAAAGCCATGTTGATCGCAGCATTCTTTCGCCCGAGCCCGTGATCCGCACGAATTTCAACGGGACTTTTTCGTTGCTGGAATCGGCGCGGCGCACTGGAGTCGCCCGCTTCGTCCATGTCTCAACTGACGAAGTCTACGGCAGTATCGAAGAGCCATATGAAGCCGATGAGAATTACCCCCTTCGTGCATCAAGCCCGTATTCGAGTTCAAAGGCGGGTTCGGATCTGCTTGCCCTGAGCTATTACACCACCTACAAAATGAACGTTTCGGTGACTCGAGCGAGCAACAATTATGGGCCCTACCAGTTTCCTGAAAAGCTGATCCCGCTGATGATTTCCAATGCTCTTGAAGACAAGCCGCTGCCGATCTACGGCAATGGCATGCAGATCCGCGACTGGCTTTATGTGGATGACCACTGCCGCGCCATTCTTGCAGTGCTCGATAAAGGCCAGGCGGGGGAGATCTATAACGTGGGCGGCAGTCTGGCATTGCCGAATATTGAGGTCGTAAAGCGAATTTTGAAGATTACCGGTAAGCCCGAATCGTTGATGAAATACGTCACCGATCGCCCTGGCCATGACCGCCGCTATGCACTCAACTGTGACAAGCTCACTGAGATGACGGGCTGGAAGCCATTGCTCCCGTTCGATCAGGGGCTGGAGGAGACAGTGAACTTCTACGTCAATAATCCGGACTGGCTCGCTCGAGTACGCAGCGGAGAATACCGCAAGTATTACGAAATGAACTACGCAGGCAGGTAGAGAGAGAAAAGGGATTCCAAGATGAGCCTCCTGAGATCGCTGTTTTGGGTAGTCCTCGTAGCCTCGACCCTACGTGCGCAGACGCCCACTTCGCCCCGCAACTTGCCAGCGGATGTTGACACGCGTGAGTACATCATCAGCCCCGGTGACGATATTGAGATTCGCTTTCACTACAATCCGGAGCTCAATGAAAAGGTTGTGGTTCGTCCCGATGGTCGCATTGCCATGTCATTGATTGGCGAGATCAACGTGGCGGGGAGCACTCCCAACCAGCTGGCACGAGAGCTTGAAGAGAAGTACAAGAATGAAGTCAATATGCCCAAGGTCCTCGTGCAAATCCGGAGTTTTGCCCCGCGCAAAGTTTTTGTGGGCGGTGAAGTCATGCGCCCAGGGCCATTGCAATTGCAACTGAACGGCAAGCAGACTGTGCTTGGGGCATTGCTTGAAGCTGGCGGATTGTTGCGCACGGCGGATCGCAAACAACTGACTTTGATTCGTCGAACGCCCGAGGGCCCCGTGGTCAAGACCATCGCGTTGCGCGCGGACAAAGGCATTGCACCCGAAGCCGCCAATTTCATCATTGAGCCGTACGATCTCATTGTGGTGAATCGCTCTGGAATTGCGAAGGCAAACCAGGTGGTTGACCAGTACATTCGCTCCATGTCTCCAGCGCTACTGAGCGCCGGGTTTAGCTACCTCTACAACCAGAACGGCACCAGCCTGCTGCCGAACTTGCCATGAACATGAACACCGAACCCCTCAGACCTTACATGAAGCCCTATCCGGATCCCGGTTCGGAGAAGGTGGAATTCGACTGGTCGATCGTGACTCAGTTTATCCGTCGCTATGGCTGGACAGTGTTGAGCGTGTTTCTGGCAACTGTCATCAGCGGCTACGGTGCGCTTTCTCTTTACACCGAGCAGTATGAAATCAGTGCTGAATTGCTGGTCAAGCTCGGTCGTGAAAATCTCGACCCACCAGCAATCTCGCGCAACATGCCGCTCAGCACTGGCTTGCGCCCGCAAGACTTGCAGAGCGAGATTGAGATCCTGCGGTCTCCTGAACTCATAGGGCAACTGGTGCAGAAGATTGGCGTGGAGGCGTTTCGCATCAAGCGTGTCCCGCCGCCCGGGTTCTTTGCCCGCATCAAGTATGAAGTCAAGTCTCTTGTCCGTGGCGCCAAAGAACTTTATCAGGATACTCTGATCGCTCTCGATCTCAAGAAGCGTTTGCCTGAAGCTGAAACCGTGATCCAGGACTTGACGGAACGCATTGCCGCCGAGCCGCGCAAGGATTCCGATGTCATCAGCGTCCATATGCGATATGCCAACCCCGAGCTTGGTATTCGCGTGATCAATGAACTCGTGAATCTGTATCTGCAACGGCGCATCGGTGTTCGCCAGAATTCCGGTGTAAAGGAGTACCTCGATGCGCGCGTCAAATCCCTCGCTGAGGATCTCGAGCAGGCAGAGAAAGACAAGACGAACTTCAAGCGCAGCCGTGCTCTTGACTCTTCACCAACCGAACAGAAATCTGTAGTGCTGCGGCAAGTGCAGGAGCTTTCGCTTGTCATGGGGCAAACCAGCCGCGAGGTTGAGTCTTTACAGAAGCAGATTGCGACTGCTCGTGAGTTGATTGCCAAGACTCCTGCCTACGAACGGACTAGCGAATCGGTCACCCCGAATTCACTGATCCAGAGCTTGCGAGAGAAAGTGACAATTCTGGAAGCGGAGCGTGTGCAACTGCTGGCTCGCTATAAAGAGTCTTCTGTTACCGTGCGAAATCTCGATGCTCAGCTCAAGAGCTTGCGAGACATGATCGCCCGGGAAACTCCCACGCAACAAGGAACAGTGATCTCGAACATCAATCCGATTCGTCAGAACCTTGAGCAGAAGCTACGGGAAGATTCCGTGCGACTTTCGGGTTTGGAGGCTTCCCAGGCTGAGCAGCAAAAGCAGATGGCTCGTCTGCGGACACAGCTCAACAGCCTTGACGAATCTGAAGCCGCCAATAGCGTGCTCGATCGGAAACGGCAGGTAGCAGAGGAAGATTACCGCTCGGTGTTGAAGCGTCGCAGTGAAGCCGAGGTTTCCGATCAGTTGGACCAAAACAGAATTTCGAATGTGAGCATTCTTTCCGCGGCGGTGTCTTCGTTGTTGCCGGTTTATCCGCCCAAACTGATTGCTATGGCTGTGATTCTGGCGGCTGGCCTGATCTTCGGAATCGCGGCGTCCCTGGTCCTCCACTACACTGATTCTCGGGTTGTATCCGGGGCTGACCTTGAAAGAGCTACAGGTCTGACCTTTCTCGGGGAAGTGGACCGGACATCGGATTATGTAGGCAGCTAGATGGATCGTCGCGCCTGGATAATCGGATTGTTTGGTGGACCGGCGGTGGCTGGAGTTTCAGTCGCCTTGTCGCCCATGATTGCCCTCGGAATGGTGCTGGGCTTGATTGTGGCCGCGGTTCTCTTCTTGCTGCCGTTGTCCGGATTGTTCCTGACCGTGCTCGTGATCCCGCTGGAGCGGATTGGCCGCTTCAGCAACGACTCAAGCATGGTCACCTTCTCTCTCATGCGTGTGGTGGGCATGGCCACGCTGGGGGCCTGGGGGGTGCGGATTATTCTCAAACGCGAAAAGTTTCGCTGGAATCTTCCGCTCACGCTTTACGCTGTTTTTCTTGGCTTTGGCATTCTCACACTCAGCTATACGACCGACTTCAAAAGCGGTGTCAGAGCGGTGGGCGCCATGGCTGGAAACCTGATGTTTCTTTTTCTGGTCTGCAACCTCGTGCGCAAGATCGAGCATGCGAAGGCGGCGATCGCCCTTTGGCTCTGTGTTTCGGTGGGCGTTGCCGGCTTTACCGCCTATCAGTGGCATCGCAACAAGGGTCGCGTTGCCGAGGATCGATTTGCTTCCACCGGGGAGCGCAGCAGTGAAGATCGGTTCTCAACGATTCTCGAGGAAGCTTCCGAGTACGAAATGTCTACGCGCATGCCGCGTGCCATGGGGCCCACCTCTCACCCGGCTGTCTATGCAATCAACAACATTCTGACTTTACCTTTCTTTGCGTGGTTCATCACGCGACGTATTGCATGGTACTGGCGTGGCTTCATCGCGATTGGTTGGATCTTGATCATCTACAACATCCTGCTCACCAACACGCGAGCTGCCCTGATCTCCCTTGGTGTCACCGTACTCATGATGTTTTTTGTGGGGCTTGTCCGGTTGAATCTCAGGTTTGTGGGGATTGCGATGCTGGCATGCCTGGCCATGGTTCCCTTGATCCCCCAAGCGCTAATCGATCGCATCTTTGACCCCAAGAACTACACCGCGCAACGCTCCGCTACCCTACGTGCCCGACTGATCTATTGGCAGGCGGGAATGGACATTATTACCGAGAATCCGCTAACGGGTATTGGTCTCGGAAACCAGGCTGAAATTCCCAAAAGAATCAAGCACATCATTTCGATGCCTGAGAATTCAACGGTTCACAACGAATACATCCAGTCCATGATGGAGGTCGGCTTGCTGATCTCTCCTGTACTGTTCACCTTCCTGATCCTCATCTTCTATCGCGTCGTAATAGCGGCCCGAAACTTCAGACGACTTCAAGACGAAGACAGCGCTCGTTTGCTGGCCGCAATCATGGTTTGCATGGCAGCGACACTCGCTTATGGATTACAGGTCGACGTATTGCATTTTCCGCTCAAAGGTTGGTGGCTTGTAGCGGGCATCGGGCTTTGCCTTTATGACTTTAGCCGCAAGGCGATCCGACAAGGAGAACTTTCATGACCGATACTGTGGATCTTTCGCTGATCATCATCAGCCTCAACTCGCGGCACTTTCTGGTGGATTGCATTCGTTCGATTGAATCCAGCATTTGGCGCAATACCACCTACGAGATTATCGTCGTGGACAACGCGTCGACCGACGGAACCGTTGAGATGATCGAGAATCATTACCCGCAGGTTCGCCTGATCGCCAACAAGGCCAACCTGGGGTATTGCAAGGCTGGCAATCAGGGCGCGGAGATTGCGCGGGGTCGCTATTTCATGCACCTCAATGACGACATTCTGATCATTGAGGATGCCTTCCCCAAGCTTGTCGAGTGGATGGATCTCCATCCAACTGCCGGCATGATCGGAAGTCGTCTCCTTAACGCGGACGGAACCGATCAGTACTCATCGGGTCGCTCATTTACCTCACCCATGGCCGCAATCTTTGGTCGCAAATCTGTTTTGACGCGCCTGTTTCCGAATGCCTATTGGG
The DNA here is from genome assembly GCA_964494515.1 of uncultured Bryobacter sp. Lineage (GTDB taxonomy): Bacteria > Acidobacteriota > Terriglobia > Bryobacterales > Bryobacteraceae > Bryobacter. The sequence continues at coordinate 1,228 of CAZBTA010000002.1, read as the reverse complement.
CGAAGAAGTATTTGATTAGCGACAAGGTGAACGATCCGGAGCCCTACGAGGTTGACTGGCTGTCGGCAGCTGCCATGATGTCGAGACGCGAGGCTTTCTTTAGTGTCGGCGGCTTTGCGGAGGACTACTACTACTTCCATGAGCAAGTAATCGCCAAGCGGCTGATTGCAAAGAATTGGAAGAGCTACCTTCACCCCCAGTCCAAGATCATTCATTTTGAAGGCGTTGGCAGTGGCGTTCGCACGCGCAAAGTGCGCCGGCGTCACATTCAGGCCTTTCATCAGGCCGCCTACAAGTGGTTTACCTATCACCACGAGATGGGCCCAGCCAATCCCATACGCTGGTTGGCCTGGTTCCTCTTGAACTCGCGGGCTGCCTTCCTGATGCTTGTCGAAACCCTGAAGCCTGAAACGGAACGAGCCCGTAAAGATCTTGAAACTGGAAGACCCGAAGGAGGAGTGGCAATTTAGCCGCAATCCCAATGCAAGCCCAACTCTCACCAACCGTTGCACCTGTTTGTCCGCATTGCCGGGGAAAATTGCTGTTCACGGGAGAAGAAATTTCTTGTACTTCTTGTGAGGCGAAATTCCAGTTCGAGAATGGATTCCCGGATTTGATCGTTGGCGGGCGCTTTGATGACGAAGATGATCCGGAACGAACAGCCTACGAAACGCAGACCAACGAAGACTTGACCCGGAATTATTTTTTGCCAGTCTTCAGCGACCTGTTCAAGGGCCGCAAAGCTCCCAAGTTGCTTTCCCTTGGCTGCGGGGTCGGCATGGATGTGGACATGCTGACAAATGCCGGATTTGATGTGTATGGAATTGACTGTGGCAATCGTACCAACGCCTGGCCACATCGGCATCATCGCGACCGGCTCTACCTGGCGAATGGTAAACACCTGCCGTTCGATGACCAGACTTTTGACATGGTCTATTGTGGCTGTGTGTTTCCTCATGTTGGTGTTGAGGGCGATTCAAATATTGTCCGACCCGATGGCTGGGAGGAGCGCTGCAAGATTGCCAGTGAGATGACCCGTGTCCTGAAGCCGGGTGGGCGAATTCTGGTGAGTAGCCCGAATCGCTGGTTTCCTTTCGACCTCTTTCACGGACGTGATGCCGGTAATCCCTGGCCCCGTTTCAATCCACCCACCAGCCGGTTTCTGCTCTCCGCTGGCGATTATCGTACGATGTTTGGCCGGGCGGGCTGCAACCGCTTTACCCCGATG
>CAZBTA010000001.1:13585-79100 GCA_964494515.1 uncultured Bryobacter sp. | reverse complement strand
GCTTGAGTACAGGCGCTCGAAACACCAGTGTCCTGTCTGCAACTTTATCGTGGCGGGAGGAGGAGGGGGCGATGGAAGCTCGGGGTATGAGACACGCGATTTTGTTGACTTTGATGGCGCTCGCGCTGCGGGGCCAGTCCGCCGACATTCGAGCGGCCTGGACGAACCTGAGCATGAATCTGGTGGCGGCCGCAGCGGCAATGCCAGAGGGTGAATACGGGTACCGGCCGACGGCCGACGTGCGTTCGTTTGGCGAGTTGGTGGGGCATCTCGCGGATACGCATTACATGTTCTGCGCGCCACTTGTGCCGCAAAGCAAGGCGGCGACGGGAGCCGAGAAATTGACGACGAAGGTGGAGTTGCTGGGCGCGCTTAAGGCCTCGGTGAACTTTTGCACGGGAGCGGCGGGACGATTGTCGGATCAGAATACGGCGCCGGTGAAGTTCTTCAATCGGGATGTGAGTCCGCAGACGATCTTCTGGTCGAACCTGACGCATTCGTTTGAGCATTACGGCAATATCGCGACGTACATGCGGATGAAAGGGATGACGCCGCCGTCCTCAGACCGGGCGAGCAAGAAGGCGCGGTTGCTGTATGACATGGGACATGGGGAAGGGGGTCCACCGGCGGGCATGGCGGAGATCGCGGCAAAGGCGGGGTTTGGGCTGGTGGTGACGGAAGCGCCACTGACAGCGACGGCGCTGAAGAACGTGCAGTTGCTGTATCTGCGAGCGCCGATGACGGGCATGAGCAGCGAGGAGAAGGAGGCGGTGATCGGGTTTGTGAAGGCGGGTGGGTCGTTGCTGGTGGTGGTGGATGAAGAGCTGCGACAACCGCTGGCGACGAGCGGAGTGAATGATGTGATCGCGCCGTTTGGAATGAAGCTTACGCCGGATACGCCGTATCTGCATAACTGCGGGGCGATCGCGGTGGCGGGAGAGATTCACCGCGTGGCGCGGGAGATCCCTTACAGCGGCGGGCGGGCGATTGAAGGGGGAACGGCGTTTGCGTTTCAACTGGACAGGGAGGGCAAGCAGGGGCAGGCGTTTGCGGCGTATCAAAAGGTGGAAGGTGGTGGAAGAGTGGTGGCGATGGGCGAAGGAATGGCGAGTCTGTTTCTGGGGGTGGCGAACGGCGAGAGGCTGACGGGAGTACCGCGTGATGCCGCCCGGACGACGTATTGGGGCAAGGACAGCACGGTGTTCATGCAGGAGGTGATTGCCTGGCTGATTGCGCGCTAGAGGGATTGGCCGAGACGCTGTTCGAGTTGGGCGCGCCAGGTGCGGCTGAGCTTCACCCGCGCGCCGCTCTTGAGGACGACCTCGAATTCGCCGTGAGTGGCGGATTCGAGGTGGGAGACGGATTCGAGATTGACGATGGCGGAGCGATGGATGCGGATGAAGAGGCGAGAGTCGAGACGCGCTTCGAGTTCGGACAGGGAAGCGCGATGGAGGATCTCTTTGCCGGCGGAGTGGATGGTGACATAGACGCCGGCGGCTTCGATCCACTCGATCTGGGAGACGGCGAGAAAGCGGGTGACGCCGGCGGACTTGATGACGAGCTTGTCGAGGGTGCCTTCAGCCGGAGGCTGGATCATGCGCAGGACGCTCGCGCCAAACTCGCCAATGCCCCGCTCCTCAAGACGCGACATGAGCCGGAGCATGGTGCTCTCGAAGCGTTCGTCGCTATAGGGCTTGAGCAGGTAATCGAGGGCGTTGGCCTCGAAGGCGGCGACGGCATGCTGATCGTAGGCAGTAACGAAGATCGTGAGCGGCATGGCGCTGGCGCCAACGGCGGCAACCACACCGAGGCCACTGGTCTCGGGCATTTGCACGTCGAGGAAGACGACGTCGGGCTTGAGGGCACGGATGGCGGCGATCGCCATCTGGCCATCGCTAGCCTCGTGGATGGAGCCGATGCCCGAGTCTTTGCGCAGGAGGTCGATGAGGCGTTGGCGAGCGGGGGCCTCGTCATCGACGACGAGGACGCGCAAGGGGGCGCGCTTAGGTTGCATCACTTGCATAGACGAGGGGGAGGATGATTTCGACTCGCACGCCGCCCTTTTCGCGCGGCGCAACGGAAAGGGAGCTCTGGCCAGCGGGGTAGAAGCCAGAAAGGCGCTGGCGAGTGACGGAGAGGCCGCGACCCTCGCGGTGATTGGCGGCAAGGCCAGCGCCATCGTCTTCGACGAGGACACGGAGCTCGCGGCCAGAAACGGCGGCGATGATCTTTACGGAGCCGCCAGCGGCACGCATGGACAAGCCGTGACGGATGGAATTCTCGACCAGGGGCTGGATGAGCATGGAGGGCACGAGGGCCTGGCGCGCGGGATCGGCGATGACCTGTTCGACACGGAGACGGGCGCCAAAGCGGATGCGCTGGATGGCGAGGTAGTGGTCGAGGAAATTGAGCTCTTCGGTGAGCGGCACATGTTGCTTGTCGTTGGACTCGAGGCTCATGCGGAGGAGGTTGCCGAGGTGTTCGATCATGGCGCGGGCGAGCTTGGGGTCGCTTTCGACCTGGGAGGAAATCGTGTTGAGGGTGTTGAACAGAAAGTGAGGATCGAGTTGGAGGCGGAGGGCGTGCATACGGGCCTCGGTGGTGAGGCGCTCCATACGTTCGCGCTGGAGCTCGCTTGAAAGGTAGCGCTGGTAATACTGTTTGGCGAGCCAGCCGCCGAGAATCATCCAGTAGACAAGCAGACTCCAGAGCAGCATGCCCTGCATGGCGCGCAGCAGGATGGCGGTGGTAAAGACAGCCCGGAAATCGCCGTTGCCCAGCAGGGCCGCGAGGGCGGACATGAGGTAAGCGTAGAGGATGGTGAAAGCGATGCTGAGGGGCAGATGCCAGACGATGCGCGAGCCGAGCTGATTGGGGGCAACCGGCAGACGACTATCCACGATGACCATGAGCCAGGCGACAATACCCCAGGCCCACCAGGAAGTCATGGAGCGGAGAATGGCGCGGTGCCACGGCAGGCTGCCCTGGAGATCTGGCAGTGCGAACAGGAGACCCATCACCGTCCACCCCACCAGGGGGAGCCAAACTGCGCGGAACCTGCCCATTGCCCCCTCATTATCGATCAGCGCTTGAGGGGGCCAGGGAGAAATGTTGCAGAACGGACTGGGAGGCGCATGAGCGCCGCCAATCAGCGTGCGATGGGAAGAAATGCGCCGGTGGGCGAGGATTGGCCGTTGACGACGATGGTGGTTTCGTAGTCGCCGGTCGAGATGTTGGGCACCTCAAAGACGATCTGGATGAGGCCGGGGAAGCCCGAGAGGCCCGCGTAGGCGGGACGCACGGTGACTGTCTGACCATTGCCGGTGAGGCGCACCTCAGAGGTGTTGGCGAGCGGATAGCCACCGTTGCGCGCGGCGGGAATCTGGCCGGCGGGGACAGCGGGCGTGGTGGGGCCGGTGCCGGTGGCATAGAGGACGACGAACTCACCGGGACGCGCGGGACGAACCGCGAGGCCATTGAGGCTGCCGCCGGTGCCGAACAGGTTGGCGGGGGCAATGTAGGCCGAGCCGTCGTTGGCGGTTGAGGCGAGGTAGCGGCTGTTCTCGGCATTGAAGCGGAAGACGGCGGGATTGATGCGGCGGGCCGTGCTGGGCACGACGGCGCTACGCAACTGGGGGCCGTTCTCAACCACAACCGTGACAGGGCCGTCGGGGATGTTGTCAGGGGCGAGGGCGTTGACCTGGCCGGGGCTGGTGAAGACGACGAAGGCTTCCTGATCGTTGATCAGCACGCGCACGTTGTTGAGGCGGCGGGGAGCCGTGTTGCCGGTGAAGGCCTGGCCCCAGTCGCCCGTATTGTCGGCGAGATCGGTGCCAAAGATCGAGAAGAAGCTGCCAGGAGATATGGCGTTGGCGCTTGAGTAAGAAGCGGAGTTGACGATGCCGGAGCTTTGAAAGCCGGGCTTGGGAATGCCAATGACTGAGGTGAAAGGCGTGGCGGCAAGCTCTTTGATCTCGGCCTCGGTGAGGGCGCCCGAGTAGGCGCGGAAGAGGGCAACGCGCGAGGGGGCCCACTCGGCGGTGGAGTTGTCGTCAAGGAAGAGATGGACGAGCTGATCGGGGTTGTAACGGGCCTTGATGGTGCCGAAATCGGTGGCGTCGTTGCGCGAATCGGCGAGCTTGCCATTGAGGTAGATGGCGATGAAGGTGCCACGTTTGACGAGGACGATGTGGGCGTAGGTGTTGGCGGGAACGGCTCCAGCAAAGATGCCGCCGAGGCCGGAATAGTAGTTGATGTAGCCGGTGGGGTCGAAGTAGAGGCCTTCGGAGATCTGGCGGTTCTGCAGATCGAGGATGCGACGCCAGCCGCTGCCGCTGACGGCGCAGATGATCTCCATCGAGTAGTTGTCGACCGGGACGCGGCCTTTGCCCTGCCAGGTGAGGCCGCCCTGGGCGGAATCGGGCGAGGCGGCGCCGCGGACGTCATACACAACGCGCTGCTGGCCGAAGACGGTATCGGTGACGAAGGAGTTGGAGCCGGAGGGATTGACGGGGGTGAGGGGCAGGCTGCCGGGGCGTTGGGAGTTGAACGTGTTCTGGAAGAAGTAGCTGCCAACAAGGACAGCATTCTGAGCGGAGACAGCCGATGCGAGGACGAGACACAAAAGCAAAGTGCGCATGAAAAAGCCTTTCATGCGCACTCGCGTGAATCCGGTTGAAACCGGGCCAAATAGTTTTAGCCGATGCGGAGCTTGTTGGTCTTGGTATCCCAATAGACCGGCTTTTTGGTCTTGTAGCTCTGGGTGGCCATGTGACCCGGGATGGCGGCGACCTGACCGGCGCGGGCCGGGGCGATAGCCTTTTCCTTGCCAAGAACAGCCATGATGAAGTTCTTGACGTGGTCGGCGGTGGCGTCGGGCTGGTTGAAGTCCTTGAGGTAGTTCATGGCGACGGGAGCCTTGTCGGAGAACTTCGCGTTGCGGATGAACTTGGGCTGCGGCGTGTAGAAGAGGTTCTGACGGTCGCGGACTTCGATGGTGCCCTTCTGGCCCATGAACTCTTCGCCGTAGCCCCACTGGTCGTTGCCGAAGAAGCAGCTGTAGTTGAGGTGGAACTTGTTGGGGTACTCGTAAAGGGCGCTGAGGGTATCGGGCACTTCACGATCGTCCTTGCCGCCCCACTGGTAGATGCCGCCGGAGGCCATGCAGGAAGTGGGCAGTTCGACCTTGATCTGGCCGCCGACGACGAAATTGGAGATGTCGGTCTGGTGGACAAGCAGGTCAGTGGAGATGCCGCCGGAGTAATCCCAGTAGTTGCGCCACTGGAAGTAACGTTCCTTGGAGAAGGGGATGTTCTTCTTTTCGGCGGTTTCGAGGAAGCGCTTCCAATCGGCGGTCTCAGCCGAGGCGTCGCCGGGGATGATGTAGCGCCAGGCGGCGGGAACGCCCTTGGCGGGGTCGACGGTCTGATCGAAGTTGCGATACCAGAAGGCGCGCGTGTAGTGGACTTCGCCAATGTAGCCGTCCTCGACCATCTTCTTGGCCTGGATGTAGAGCTTGTTGGAGCGGTTCTGCGTGCCGATCTGGACGACGGTGCCCATCTTTTCGGCGAGGGCGACGATCTCGGCGCCTTCTTCGATGGTGTGGCCGATGGGCTTTTCGAGGTAGATGTGCTTCTTGGCCTTGAGAGCGGCCATGGCCATCGAGTGGTGGAGATGTTCGGGCGAGCAGATGAAGACGACGTCGACGTTGGGATCGTTGATGACGTCGCGGTAATCGACAGAGGTCTTGGGGGTGTTCTTGCCGTTGGTCTGGACGATGTCCTTGCCCTTGGCGAGGTTGCCCTTGTAGGTGTCGCAGACGTGAACGACTTCGACCATGTCCTTGGAGGACAGGTACATCTGATTCATGACGTGAGCGCCACGCATACCGGTGGCGATCCAGCCGACGCGGAGGCGATTGTTCTGGGCGGCGGAAGAAAGCACAGCGGGGCCGGCGCTGATGGCGGCGGCCGTGGCGGTGGTCTTCAGCAGGTCACGACGGGAAAAGTCTTCAGACATGGAAATCTCCTTAGCTCTCAGACGGGGTTTCTGCAGCCGGCGCAGGGGCAGGGGTGACCTTGCGGGCGTGTTCAAACAGCAGGCCGATCGCCTTGTCGGTACGAATGCGGTTGGCGATGCGATCGAGACCGCCATCCTTCTCGAGCTTGACGCGAACAGCGGCAACGGGCTCGCGCTCCTGGCGGGCGATGCGCTGGACTTCGCGATCGACTTCGTCGTTGGAGACTTCGACGTTTTCGACTTCAGCGATCTTGTCGAGCAGCAGCGTGGCGCGGACGTCACGGGTGGCGCGCTCGGTCTGGCTCTCGCGGAACTTCTCCATGTCGAAGTTGAGCTTGCGCGGATCGATGCCCTGCATCTGCAGCGAGCGAGCGTAGTTCTCGAGCATGATCTGGAGCTGACGGTCGATGTAGGTCTGGGGGACCGGGAAGCTGTGGCCCTCGGCAAGCGACTCGATGAGCTTGGACTTGGCTTCTTCCTGAGCGCGGTAGGAGCGCTCGGCAAGGATGCTGCCCTTGACCTGCTCGCGGAACTCGTCGAAGGTGCGGAAGTCGCCCATCGACTGCGCGAAGTCGTCATCGAGGTTGGGGAGCTCTTTACGGCGGATGTGCTTGAGCTCGACGTCGAAGGTGACGGTCTTGCCGGCGAGGCGCTCCTGGCCGTAATCCTCAGGGTAGGTGACGCTGATGTCCTTGTTCTCGCCGGGGGTGAGGCCGAGGAGGCCTTCGCTGAAGGCGGGGAGCGTGTCGGGGTCGCCGAGCTGGATCATCATTTCGGGATTCTTGATGGGCTCGCCTTCGAGGCCATCGCCGGACTCGAGGCCGACGACGACGAAGTCGCCGTTCTCGGCGGGGCGGGGGTCGATGTTGATGTATTCGGCCTTCGATTCGCGGAGCTGCTCGATGCGGTCTTCGATGTCCTTGTCGGTGACTTCGGGATCGGCGTATTCGACTTCGAGACCCTTGTAGGCGCCAAGATCAAACTCGGGGTGGACTTCAAACTGAGCCTTGAAGACCATGGGCTGATTGGGCTCGAACTTGAGGTCGACGATGTTGGGTTGGCCAACGACGGCGAGCTTTTCTTCGGCGAAGCGGGCGTTGAGCGCCTTGGGGATGACTTCTTCGAGGATGTCCTGCTGGATCTCGTTCTGGAAGCGGTTGCGGATGACGCTCAGCGGCGCCTTGCCGGGACGGAAACCGGGCAGATGGGCCTTGGCCTGGATGCGGGCGAGGACCCGCTCGGTGGCTTCAGCGATTTCGAGGACTCCAACGGTTACTTCCAGCTCATGCCGGCAACCTTCAATCAATGCCATATAACTTGCGCGCCTTTTCTTGACTTCTACGATGAATTCGCGTGGCGATCAAAACAAGGGGGCGATGCCGGCCACAAGCGGCATCGCCCCCCGCATCCCGAGGATGTGACTAGGCTACGGCGGCCTTCAGAGCGGCAGCCTTGTCGGTCTGCTCCCAGCTGAAGGTGGATTCGGTGCGACCGAAGTGGCCGAAGGCAGCCGTCGCGCGGTAGATGGGGCGACGGAGGTCAAGGGTTTCGATGATGCCCTTGGGCGTGAGCTTGAAGAGGCCACGCACGGCTTCGGTGATCTTTTCGGGAGCAACCTGGCTGGTGCCGAAGGTGTCGACAAGGACGCTGACGGGCTCGGCAACACCGATGGCGTAAGCGAGCTGGACTTCAGCCTTGTCGGCGATGCCGGCAGCGACGATGTTCTTGGCGATGTAGCGGGCCATGTAGCAGGCCGAGCGGTCGACCTTTGTCGGGTCCTTACCGGAGAACGCGCCACCACCGTGACGGCCCATGCCGCCATAGGTGTCAACGATGATCTTGCGGCCGGTGAGGCCGGTGTCGCCGTTGGGGCCACCGATGACGAAGCGACCGGTGGGGTTGATGTGGTACTTGGTGTTCTCGTCGAGCATGTTGCCGGGGAGAACGGGGTCGATGATGAACTTGCGGACTTCTTCGCGGAGCTGTTCGGTGGAGACGTCATCACCGTGCTGGGTGGAGATGACGACGGCGTCGATGCGAACGGGCTTGCCGTTCTCATACTGAACGCTGACCTGGCTCTTGCCGTCGGGGCGGAGATAGGGAAGACCCTTGGCGCGACGGACTTCGCTGAGCTTGCGGACGAGCTGGTGGGAGAGCTGGATCGGCAGGGGCATCAGTTCGGTGGTCTCGTTGCAGGCGTAGCCGAACATAAGGCCCTGGTCGCCAGCGCCGCCGGTGTCAACGCCCATGGCGATGTGGGGGCTCTGACGCTGGATCACGTTGAGCACACCGCAGGTGTTGCCATCGTAGCCGTAAGCGGCATCGTCGAAGCCGATGTCCTTGATGACGGCGCGAGCGAGATCGGGCACGTCGACATAGGTCTTGGTGGTGATTTCGCCAGCGACGACGCAGAGACCGGTGGTTACGAGAACTTCGCAGGCCACACGACCCGTGGGGTCATCTTTCAGAACGGCATCCAGTACGGCGTCAGAAATCTGATCCGCCATCTTGTCGGGATGACCTTCGGTCACGGATTCCGACGTAAAAATTCTCTTATTTGCCTCGGCCACTTGGTTGTGTCTACTCCTGGTAGGTTGTCAAATGCTGGCCGCCCGCGACTGATGTTCGGGCACACCCGAAGCGCTAAAAATGGCGAGGGACCAATCAAACAGTGTAACGCTAGCTCTGAGATGCGGTCAATTTGCCCCGCTGGCCGAACCAGCGGACAAAGAACCAGCCAGCACCGAGGCCAACGACAAGGAGAACGAACCAGAGGAGGTTGTGCTTGACGGCCTGAGTGAGGGCGTTGGGATCGTTAAGGAGGTTGGGCTGCTGGCCGATGGTGCGGGCGCCGAAAAAGGCGAGGATGCCACACCAGAGCGTGGAGCCGACGAAGGTGATGAAAGCGAACTTGCCAAAGGGGACGCGGATCAAGCCGGCGGGGAAGCCGATGAGATGGCGTACCACGGGCAAGAGGCGCGAAAGGAAGATGCCGCCGAGGGCGAATTCGGCGAGCCAGCGCTCGGCGAGCTCGAGCCGCTCGGGGGGCAGCAACAGCCACTTGCCATAGCGGGCGAGCACGGCGCGGCCGACGGTGTAAGAGAACCAATAGCAGATGCTCGAGCCGAACGTGGAACCCAAGCCACCGGCCAGAATGACGCCCCAGATCGACATTTGGCCCTGCTCGGCCCAGTAGCCGGCGGGGGGCATGATGATCTCAGAGGGGACGGGGACAATGGTGCTCTCGAGGGCCATCATCAGGAAAACGCCCCAGTAACCCATGTCGCGGGACCATTCAAACCAGATTTTGATCAGATCGTGTAGCATGCGGGCAAAGCAAAGCCCAGTATAGCGGCTATGCCTTCAGGAACCCGATGCGTTCGCGAGAAGTGAAGCCGGGGAAGACGCGATCGAGGTTTTGCTGGCCGAGGTGGGTGGAGACGACCTCGGAGAGGACCGCGCGGAAATCGGTGGTGACGGCGAGATCGCGCCCCTCGTAGAGCTGCTCGCGCTCGAGGCCGGGCCAGCGGCCGTAGACCTTGCCGCCGGCGACGGGGCCGCCGATGGCGAACATCAAGTTGGCGTGGCCGTGATCGGTGCCACGAGCGCCATTCTCGCGGGCGGTGCGGCCAAATTCGCTCATGGTGGTGAGCACGACGTCGTCCATCAGGGGGCCGAGATCCTGCGTGAAGGCGGCGAGGCTCTGGCCAAACTCGCGGAGGAGATTGGTGAGCAGGGGGGTCTCGTTGACGTGGTGATCCCAGCCGCCGAGATCGGCGAAGGCAACCTCAAGGCCAACGTCAGCCTTGATCATCTGGGCAATCTGCTTGAGGCTTTGGCCGAGGCGGCCGTTGGGGTAGATGGCGCCGTTTGCCGGCTCGTAGGGCGTCTTGCGGAGCGAATCGAGCAGACGAATGGCCTCGAAGGTCTCCTTGCCAGTGCCACGGAGCTGGGTATCGGTGGAGGCGGCATAGCGGGACATGAAGTCTTCGCCGGCCATGCGATCGCGGACGCCGAAATCTTTGACGCTGTTGAGCGCAACGGCGGGGACGGGGCCGCGGAGGGAGCGGGCGAGCGTGGGACCGAGAGAGACGGCTCGGATGGGCGAGGTGGCCGGGGCGCCGGAGATGGCGCGATTGAGCCAGCCGTCGCGAGTGGACTTGAGGCCGGGGGTGCCCGATTCCATGTAATCCTGCGCGTCGAAGTGGCTGCGGGTGGGGTCGGGGCTGCCGGTGGCCTCGATGATGGCGAGCTTTTTGTCGTTGAAGAGAGGCAGCAGCGGCTTGAGGCTGGGGTGGAGGCCGAAGTAGCCGTCGAGATCGAGGGCGGCGTTATCGGCGGAGCCCGGGCGCGGCACGGCGATCGAAGGGCGGGCCTCGTAGTAGGCCTTGTCGCCATGGGGCACGACGATGTTCAAGCCATCGGCGGCGCCACGCTGGAGGATGGAGACGTAGATCTTTTTACGGGTGGTGGTGGCGCCGAGGGCACGCTCGAGCCACAGGGGAGTGGCGCCGATGCCGAACATGGCGACGGCGGAATTCTGGATGAAGGCGCGACGAGTGGGCATGGTGAGGATCTCCTGATTGCGTGGTTAGCGGCGCTGCCATTCGGGGGCGCCCATGGAACGGGCCACGGCGGCGTAGCGATCTTTGTCGATCGTGACGCCGGGGAGCTTGTTCTCGCTGAGGGCGATGGCAAAGTTCATGCGGGCGAGCAGGCCCGCGGAGTTGAGCCAGTCTTCACCGGAGTTGGAATAGCCGGTGGGTTCCTGTTTGCGATAGAGCGGCTGGCCCATCTGGGCGATGGCCTGGGAGGCGGACATGGCGCTCGAGATCGTGGCGCCGGTGGCGCGGAGAGCGCCGGCGACCATCTCGAGGGGCGACTTGATCTTGGCGTGGAAGGCGCCTTCGCTCATGAACTCGCGGCTCTCGAACATAGTGCGGACAACGGCCTTGAGATCGCCATCGGTGCGGGTGAACGTGGAGGCCATCTGATCGATGAGGCTGGGGGGCGGGTTATCGGCCACAAAGCGCTGGGCGAGACGAGTGGCGATGTAGCGCGCGGTGGAGGGGTGGCGCGAGAGAATGTCGAGGACCTTCTCGCCATCCTTGATGCCGCCGCCCGCGGGGATGGTGACGCCGAGGACGACCTTTTCGCCATCGTCATGCGTGCGCGGGGCGAAGCGGAACTGGCCGCCACGGTTGGGCTCGGCAATGGTCCAGCCGGTGAAGCAGCGGGCGACTTCCTGGACGTCCTTCTGCGTGTAGCCGCCATCGACGCCGAGGGTGTGGAGCTCCATCAACTCGCGGGCGTAATTCTCATTGATGCCGCGAGCGCGGGGGCGCTGGGGGCCGTTGGGGGCGACGCTCTGCCAGTTGTCGAGGTAAAAGAGCATGGCGGGGTGGTGAGCGGTGGCGCTGAGGAGGTCTTTGAACTTGGCCAGGACGTGGGGGCGAATGGCGTCGCGCTCGTAGCTGGTGGTGAGCCAGCGATCGGCGCCTTTGTCGAGATAGACGTTGAAGTGGTTGAACCAGAAATCGGTGAGGACTTCTTCGAGCTGGTGCTCGCTCATGACGGCGCGATAGATGCGCGACTCGGTGAGCTCACTGGCGACGGCCTGCTGGGGGGCGAACTTGCGGAGCAGATCGCTGCGCTCGGCCGTGGAGAGCTGGGCGCCACGGCGGCGGAGGCGCTCTTCAAGCTCGGAGCGATCGACGGGGGCTTCCTGCGGCTGGTCGTTATCGCCCTTCTTGCGATCGATGCGGGCCTTGTAGCGGGCGGCGAGGCGCTCGTAGGTGGCGCGGAGTTCAGGATCGGTGGGCAGAGCCGTGCGACCGAGAGCGACGGCGGTGATCATCTGGGGCGTGGGGTACTCGATGGCCAGGCGCTCGGTGGAAAGAGCGAGCGTGGGCATGGCGGCGAGGGTGGAAAGGAGAGCGGGGTTCTCGGGGATGGATTGGGGATTGAGCTGCTGGTCGAGCCACTTTTTGAGGCCGAGCTTGCGGGCGGCATCGACGTCGCCGGGACGGATGCCGAAGGTGGCGCGGCTGAGCAGGTGTTCGGCCTGCTTGGACTGATCGAGCTTCTTGCGGAAACGGGCCGCATCAGTGGCCGTCTTCGCAGCGGCCCAAACAGTGAGGGTGAGGGCGAGAAGTGGAATCAGCTTTTTCATATCTACAGGTTTGAAACCCGAGAACGGGTGAGAAGTTTCATTGGTTCGAGGCACCAGTTAGACTAGTGCTATTCGTGGACATATGCCTAAGGTGGGTATAAGGTTCCATGGCGTTTCCACCGATTTTCGATAGGTAGTAGGGCTGCTTGAACCCGCTTAAGCCGCGTGACGTGCTGAATCCGATGATTGAGGCACGGGCTTCAAAGATTGAAGACCCGGTGGCGAAGCTGCGTTTTCTTAAAGATACGGACAAGCGCGTGGGTGGGGTGGAGAAGGCGCTGGGCCGGCCGCAGTATTGGTGGTTGCGGAGTGGGAAGTTCTGGCTGGCGATTGGATTTCTGTTGATGATTCCGACGATGTCGCTATTTCGTTCGCAAAGTGTGTCGCCGAGAGCGGCAAACGCGGACGTTTTGCCACAGGGCGTTGGGACGCCGGTGGCGGCGAAGGCACGGCCGGAGGCGCCGCTGGAGAAGGTGTATCTGGTGGATTCGCGGGACGGGATTGAGAGCTGGTCGAACGGGCTGCATGTGCAGACGAAGTATGCGACGACGAACCGTCCGCGGGAATACTACGTGTGGAACCGGAAAGAGCCGAATTCAACGCTGACGCAATTGCCGTCGCGGCAGCCGGCGGGGATTGTGTTTCACACGACGGAGAGCACGCTGGAGGAGCTTGAGGAGCAGAAGCTGCGGCGGCTGAAGCTGCTGGGGCAATCGCTGTTGAGCTATGTGCAGAAGGAAAAGGCGTATCACTATGTGATCGACCGCTTTGGGCGGGTGTATCGCATTGTGGCCGAGACGGACGCGGCCAACCACGCGGGCAAATCGACGTGGGCCGACGACCAGTGGGCGTATATCGGGCTGAATGATTCGTTTCTCGCGATCTCGTTTGAGACGCAGACGCGGCCGGGAGACGAGGCGCCGATCATCTCGCAGGCGCAGGTGGACAGTGGCCGGATGCTGACGCGGATGTTGCGTTCGCGCTATGGCATCAAGGCGCAGAACTGTGTGACGCATGCGCAGGTGTCAATCAATCCGAGCAACTGGCAGATCGGGTATCACACGGATTGGGCGGGGAATTTTCCCTTTGAAGCCATGGGGCTGCCGGACAACTATGCGCAGCCGCTGGGGAGCCTGTATCTGTTTGGGTTTAACTACGACGGGACGTTCTTTGCCGCTACGGGCGCCCGGATGTGGAACGGTGTTGTAGGCAGTGAGGACCTGTTGCGCGAGCGGGCGCAGCAGGAGTCGATATCAGTAGCGCAGTTGAAGAACCAGTTGCGCAGTCAATACCGCCGGCTGAGCGCGTTGCTACCCGAGGGCAACAAGGCGTCGGCCAGCGCGGAAGCAGATTCCAATTCTCGCGAGGAGACCAAATGAGAACTTCCAATACTCCGGCCATCGGCCTCGACGTCGGCACGAGCCGCATTGTGGCCGCCAGCCAGCACGGAGATGAGTTTCAATTCAAGACGCAGCTGAATGCCTTTGTTGAGGTGCCGTGGTCGAAGATGACCGAGGCGAGCCTGAAGCGGGAAGGTGTGCCCTATGTGGTGGTGGGCGACAACCTGCAGAAGACAATTATCGTGCCGGGCAATGAGAGCTCGCGGTTTGCCGACCTGTTGCAGATGGAATCGCGCCGCCCGATGAACCGGGGCGTGCTGAACCCGAGCGAGCCGCAGAACGCGATCATGCTGAAGCAGCTGATCGAGAACCTGCTGGAAGGCGAACGGCGGCCGGGGCTGCCGGTGTACTACAGCGTGCCGGCGGCACCGCTGGGCGCCGAAGAGAACCTGACCTATCATGACGCCTCGATCGCGCAGATCCTGCGTGAGCTCGACTGCGAGCCGACGCCGATCAATGAAGGGCTGGCGGTGGTGTTCAGCGAGTTGGAAGAAACGAATTACTCGGGCGTGGGCATCAGCTTTGGCGGCGGCCTGGTGAACGTGTGTCTCAGCTACCTGGCGGTGCCGGTGGTGAGCTTTAGCGTGGCCAAGGCGGGCGACTACATCGACGCCTCGACGTCGACGGTGACGGGCGAGCTGACGACGCGCATTCGTC
Organism: uncultured Bryobacter sp.; assembly: GCA_964494515.1. Taxonomy (GTDB): domain Bacteria; phylum Acidobacteriota; class Terriglobia; order Bryobacterales; family Bryobacteraceae; genus Bryobacter. The sequence continues at coordinate 64,853 of CAZBTA010000001.1, read as the reverse complement.
TGGCGAAGGAAGAGGACTTCCAGATCAGTGGCCAGATCAGCGACAAGCTGCATCAGGTGATCAACGTCTATTACGACGAAGTGATCCGGGCGGTGGTGTCGGGGCTGAAGGAAGCGTTCTCGAATTCGCGCAACATCCCGAAGATGGGCAAGCCGGTGCCGATGGTGTTGTCGGGTGGAACGGCGATGCCGCGCGGGTTCCGCGACCGGTTTGAGAAGCTGCTGCGTGAGTCGGAATTCCCGCTGCCGCTGAGCGAGATCCGCATGGCGAGCACGCCGCTGAACTCGACGGCCAAGGGCGCGCTGGTGGCGGCACTGGCGGAGCTCTAGAACTTTAGTACCATTTTTCCTGAATTTCCGTTAAACTGCCTCTATTCCAATCAAAGGAGCGGAATGGATGCGTACTCAAATTGGACTCTTGTTTCTGATGCCCATGGCGCTGCTGGCGCTCGATAGCAATATTGAGCCGGTGCCGGAGCCAGCCTCGATCGTGCTGATGGGAGCCGGGCTTGGCGCCATGGCTTATCTGGGCTGGAAGAAGAACCAGAAGAAGTAGAGTGAGACGGAAGCTCAAGGTTTCTTGAAACAGAAAAGCCAGCATGGCCTGCCTTCGCCATGCTGGCCTTTTCATTTGGATTGCTGGAACGACTGGAGTGGAATCGATGCGTAATTTGCTGGGACTTTCGCTGTTTTTACCGCTGGTGATGCTGGCGGGAGACAATGTGCCGGAGCCGGTGCCGGAGCCGGCGTCGATGGTGCTGATGGGGGCCGGGCTGGGCGTTATGGCTTACCTCGGCTGGAAGAAGAATCAGAAGAAGTAGCGAGGAACCCGGGTTCTTGCAGATGAAAAAGCTAGTGTGGCCTGCCATCGCCATGCTGGCTTTTTTGCTTTTGGCAGGGCGGCAGGCGTGGGTGATGATGCCGATCTCAAACGAGGCGTGGTTTGGGGATGCGGCGCGGCATCTGGCGGAGGAGGGGCGGCTGCGGTCGGGGTTGCTCGAGAGCCGGGGGACGTGGATGGAAGGGCTGGAGCAGCATTACTACTGGGTGATGCCGGTGGATTTGGTGGTGAAGGGGATGTGGTTTCGGCTGGTGGGATTTGGACTGGGGGAGATGCGGGCGGTATCGGTGTTAGCCGGGCTGGGGGTGTTGGTGGGATGGGGACTGGTGGCGTGGCGACTGCTCGCGAGCTGGCGGATGGCGACGGCGGTGATGGTGGTGCTGGCGGTGGATCTGCACCTGACGGCGTTTGTGGCGAATGGGCGGATGGATGCGTTGTGCGCGATGTGGGGCGTGGCGGGGCTGGCGGGGTATGTGTGGTGGCGCGGGAGCAGGCCAGAGTGGGCCGTGGCGGCGGGGCATCTGGGGGTGGCGCTGAGCGGGCTGACGCATCCGTGTGGCTTGGTGTATGCGGTGGATCTCGTGGTGCTGGAGTGGTGGTGGGGCGGGCTGGGGCAGCGGTGGGCGTGGCGCGTGGCGCCGTATGTAGTGTGTGGTGTGCCGTGGGCGATGTGGGCGGGGCAAGACTGGGCGATGTACGCGCGGCAGCTGGGCGGGAATGTGTCAGGGCTGGCGGGTGAGTATGGCGGGCAGGGGCGATTCAGTGTGCTTGACCAGCCATGGCTGGGGATTGGGCGAGAGGTGAGCAAGCGGTACTTGCAGAGTATTGGCGGGGAGTGGGCGCAGTGGTTTGTGTGGGCGTATGGGGCGGGGCTGGTGTGGGTGGTGGTGCGACAGAAGCGCGGGTTGGTGGTGTGGCTTGCGGCGTGGCATGTGGTGTTCTTCTGGTGGTTTGAGGGGTTGAAGCTGGCGAATTATCTGTTGCATCTGGTGCCGGTGCTTGCATGTGTGTTGGTGGTGGCGTTGTGGGATGGATACCGCCCGAGGGTGGCGGTGGCGTTGCTTGTGGTGGTGGGGGTGGTGTCGCAGTTTGAGGGTAAGGGGCGGGAGAGCTATGAGCGGGTGGCGGCGGTGTTGCGGCAGTATCCGCAGGCGACGATCACGGGGCCGGGGGAGTTTGCGTTTGTGGTGGGGTTTGAGGGGCGGCTCAGAGATGATGTGCGGCTGGGGTACTACACGGGGCGCAAGGCGGACGTGATTGTGACGCGGGCCTGGCAGCGCGAGTGGCTCGAGCAGGCGCGCGTGCGGGAGCCGGAGGTGGCGCGGTATGTGGATGAGCTGCTCAAGCGCGAGTATGAGGAGATCTATCGCGATGAAGTGTTTGTAGTGGTGCGCCGGAAGGGGTTACTTGCGCCGTAGGCGGCGTTTGACGTCGGGCCAGAACTCGTTGAAGAGATTGCCGCAGACCTTGAAGCCCATGCCCATGGTGCCGTTGCGGAGGATGCGGACGGGGTCGCGCTGGTCGGGCGGGTTCCATGAGGTGGCGATGGCCCAACTGCCGTAGACATTGGCGATGCGGGCGAGGGCGATCGTATTGCCGCCATTGGCGCCGGGGACGATGAAGGTGCGGTGGATGGCGTGGCGGATGCGCTGGCCGACGGTGCCCTCGGGCATGCGGGTGTAACGGGGGTCCTCACGATGGAAGGCGGAGACGCCGAGCTCGATGCCCTCGCCGATGACGAACTGGCCGTACTGAGAGCCGAAGCGCCTGGCGATGCCGGTGGGGCCGCGCCCCCACTGGTGGGGGAAGTTGCGGGCCGTGTCGAAGATGGTGCCGGGGATGGTCTCGATAACGGCCTGAGGGCCGAGGAGGCGTTTGAAGAAGACGCCGCGGCGATCCTGCCACGTGGGTGGATCGGATGGTGGTGTGGCGAGGACCGCCTGGGCATGGACGAGTTGGGTCATCGCGAGCAGCAGGAGCAGGCGTGTCACACGACCTCCACGGGGTGGAGCGTGATGAGGCCTTCGCTGACGATGGACTTGATTTCCTCAAGGATGGGGCGGATGCGCGACTCGTCGTCGACGGCGATGATAACGACGGGGCGATCGTCAGAGACGCCAAAGAGGCGCTTGCGATGGAGACGGCCGTGCTTGCCGTAGCCCATGAGGCCGTGGAGGACGGTCACGCCAGCGATCTCGAATTTCAGCAGGCGGCGCACGAGGTCTTCATGCAGGGGTTGATCACCGATGAGGTCTGCCTCATTGAGGTAGATGGTGAGTTGCATTTTGGTCATGAGGCCAACTCCTTGCGACGGGAACTGTTAGGCACAGCAAGGGCATACATGCTGGGCAGGGCGAGCAGGGTAAGGAACAGCGTGCTGAGCAGGCCACCGACGACCACCGTGGCGAGCGGACGCTGAACGTCGCTGCCGATGCCGCTGGCACGAGCCGCGGGCACCATGCCAAGCAGCGCGACGATGACCATCAGCAGGACAGGACGCAACTGGCCGAGGGAGCCACGGATGACCGCTTCGGTAATGGGGAGATCGGGGTCGGCCTGGCGGACGCGATTGATCTCGGCAATGACGAGCACACCGCTCATGACGGCGACACCGAAGAGGCTGATAAAGCCGACTGCGGCGGAGACGCTGAGGTTGATGTGACGCAGGTAGAGGAAGAGGATGCCGCCGACGAGGGAGAACGGCACGTTCATCAGCACGAGGCCGGCATACTTCGGCGAGCCAAACATGAAGAACAGCAGCACGAAGATGATGGCGATGGTGATGGGGAGAATGACCGTGAGGCGTTTTTTGGCGCGTTGGAGATTCTCAAACTGGCCGCCCCAGGTGACCTCATAGCCGGCGGGCAAGGTGATGGCCTTGTTGAAGGCCTTTTGGGCGTCAGCAACAAAGCTGCCCTGATCGCGACCGCGGATGTTGGTGCGGACGGTGATCTGGCGCTGATTCTCGCGGCGGGCAATGATGCTCGCGCCATTGACGACCTTGATCTCGGCCAACTGCGAGAGCGGGACACGGCCACCTTCGCGGGTGGGCACCATCACGTTGCCGATGGCGGGGATGGAGGTGCGCGCCTCGGGGATGTAGCGCACGGTGATGTCGAAGCGGCGTTCGCCTTCGAACATCGTGCCGGCGGAGCGGCCACCGATGGCCATCTCGATGACATCCTGCACGTCGCGGACGTTGATGCCGTAGCGGGCAGCGGCCTGGCGATCGATGCGGATGCGAAGCTGGGCCTGGTCGGCTTCCTGCTCGATGGCGGAATCCGCGGCGCCGGGCACCTGACGGATGATCTCGAGGATCTTCTCGGCCTGATTGCGCAGGGTGGCGAGATCGGGGCCACGAATGATGACGGCAAGGTCGGCGGCCGAGCCGGTGACCGACTCGGTGACGTTGTCGACGATAGGCTGCGTGAAGCTGAAGGCGGCGCCGGGAATGCGCTCATTGAGCTTGCGGCTGAGCTCGTCGATGAGCCGGGCTTTGTTCATGCCGTCGGGCCAGGTGTCGTAGGGCTTGAGGGCGAGGAAGAACTCGTTGCGATTGGGGCCGTAGGGGTCGGTGCCCGAGTCGTTACGACCGGTCTGCGAAGAGGTGAGCTGCACCTCGGGATACTGGCTGATGATGGAGCGGATCTCGCTGGCGACCTGGGCGGACTTGTCGAGCGAGATGCCGGCTGGCAAGACGGCGCGGACCCAGATGACGCCTTCATCGAGCGAAGGCAGGAACTCGATGCCGAGCGCACCGGCCAGCGCGAAGGCCGCCAGCACCACTGCTCCCGAAGCGCCCACCATCAGCGCCGGACGGCGCAGCGCACGGAACAGTACGCTTTCGTAACGGCGGGAAAGCCAGGGGAGCAGTGGGTTTTCCCAACTCTTGGCACCATTGCGGAACAGATAGGTGGCGAGCACGGGAATGAGCGTGAGGGCGAGCAGCATCGAGCCGAGCAGGGCGTAGCAAACCGTGAAGGCCATCGGCGTAAAGAGCTTGCGCTCGACGCGCTCGAGGGTGAACAGCGGAATGTAGGCCGAGATGATGATCATCAGCGAGAAGAAGATGGGGCGCTCGACTTCAAGGGCGGCGTCCTGAATGGAAGACAGGATGCTGGCGCTATCGAGCTTGCCGAAGTGATGCTCGCGCTCGTGGAGCTTATGCAGCACGTGCTCGACCATGACAAGTGTGGCGTCGACGATGATGCCGAAGTCGAGGGCGCCAAGGCTGAGGAGATTGGCGGGGATGCCTGAGAAGTGCATGCAGATGAAGGCAAACAGCAACGAGAGCGGAATCGTTACTGCTGTCAGCAGCGCGGCGCGAGCGCTCCCCAGGAAGAAGACGAGTACGAGCACGACGATGAAGAGACCTTCGAGCAGCGTGTGGGACACCGTGGCGAGGGTGTTGTTGACGAGGTCGGTGCGGTCGTAGATGGGAGTGAGTTTCACGCCGGCGGGCAGGCGATTTTCATTCAGATCGTCGACGGCGGCCTTGATGGATTTGAGAACCTCGGAGGGATTCTCACCGCGACGCATGAGCACGATACCTTCGACGCCGCCGCTGGCGGGGCCGAGGCCGAAGATGCCTGTCTGGGGGGCAGCGGTGATGCCGACACGGCCGACGTCTTTGACGAAGACTGGGACGCCCTTGAACTCGGCGACGACGACATTCTCGATGTCAGCCGTGTCGCGGATGAGGCCGACGCCACGGATGACCATCGACTGTTGCTTGTTGTCGAGCATGGCGCCGCCGGCATTGCTGTTGTTGGCCTGGATGGAGTTGGCGATCTGGGCGATGGAGAGGTCGTACTTGGACAGCGCGAGCGGATCGATCTGCACCTGATACTGCTTGATCAGGCCACCGAAGGGCGTGACGTCGGCGACGCCGGGCACCTGCAAAAAGCGGGGCTCGACGACCCAGTCTTCCAGCTCGCGGAGCTTCATCGGATCGAGCCCACCGCCGCTAAGCGTGTAGCGATAAAGCTCGCCGATGGGCGTGGACAGGGGGCCGAGCGTGGGCGTGACGCCATCGGGCAGATCGGCGTCGCGCAGCTTTTCCAGCACGACCTGGCGGGCGAAGTAATCGTTGGTGCCGTAGTCGAAAGTGAGCTCGACGACCGAGAGGCCGAAGATGGTGCGCGAGCGGCGGGCAATGACGGCCGGAGCGCTATTGAGGGCACGCTCGATGGGGACGGTGACCTGTTGCTCGACTTCTTCGGCCGCACGGCCGGGGAACTGGGTGATGACGACGACCTGGGTGTCGGAGATGTCCGGGTAGGCCTCGATCTTGAGCTGGGCAAAGGCCCAGAGGCCGGCGCCGATCAGCGTGAGGCCGATGAGGACGGTAATGAAGCGTTGGCGCAGGGCAAAGCGCAGTAATTGGGCTATCACGGATTGAGTCCTCCCCTAGCGGGCCGCGAGCAACATGACGCCATCGACCACAACGCGGTCGGTTGGCTTGAGGCCTTCGAGCACGGCGATGCGATCGCCGATCTGCGGGCCGGGTGTGACGATGACCTTCTCGAAGGTGCCACGCTGGATCTCGCGCCAGACGATGGTCTTGCCTTCGGCCGAGATAAGAGCGGCGGCGGGCACGGTGGGCCGTTGCTCGGTTTGTTCGGAGAGCTGGATGCTGCCGAACATCTCGGGCTTGAGGCGGCCATCGGCATTGGGCAACTCGGCACGGACCTTGACCGTGCGCGATTGTGGATCGACGATGTCGCTGATGAGCGTGACGCGACCCCGGAAGGTCTCGTTGGGATAGGCGCTGAGCTGGATCTGGACGGGCTCGCCGATGCGGATGAGACGGATGGCGGTTTCGGGCACGTCGGAGGTAACCCAGATGGAGCTCAAATCGGCGATGGTCATCACGGGGGCACTCAAGTCGTTACGGTACTCGCCAACGACGACGGACATGTCGAGCACTTTGCCCGAAATGGGAGCGTGAATGGTCATGCGCTGACCGAAGGTATTGGGGCTGACGCCGTAAAGCAGCAGGCGGCGGCGGGCTTGTTCCTGGGCGGCCATGCCCTGCTCAACGGCGGCCTTGGCCTGAACGGTGACGGCCTGGGCGTTGAGCACTTCCTTTTGCGGCACAGCGCCGTGCTCGAAGAGATCCTTCTCGCGATCGAGATCCATCTGCGCTTTGGCGAGAGCGGACTTGGCCTGGGTGACCACCGCTTCGGCCTGCTGGTAGGCGGAGACAGCGGCATCGATATCGGCGCTCTCGATGGTGAGCAGGGGTTGGCCCTGGCGCACGTAGTCACCGATCTTGACGAGCACGGTGCTGACACGACCGGTGACGGGAAGAGACACGTGCGACTGGCGGTTGGCATTTGCTTCAACCTTGCCAGGAGTGGAGACATTACCGACGGGGACGAGCGCGGAGGCAAGGCTTTCGGTTTTGATCTGGGCGAGTTGCGGGGAATCGGGAGCGAAGACCGCCTGGCCCGGGCCAGCCTTGGGAGTGGCGGCTGGCGCGGGGGTGGCGGCATGATCCGCCTTGCCATCGTTACAGGCGGTCAGGGTGAAGACGATCCAGCTAACGCCCAGAATGGTGAGGAAGCGCTGGGTGTTCATTTGGTGTTGCTCCTTGTATCGAGGCCGCTGACAGTAGCGGCGGAAACGGTGTCCAAGAGGTAAAGGCTGCGGGCGTAGTTGACGCGGGCATCATTGAACGACTGCATGGCGTCATTGAAGGCGCGCTGGGCATCGAGAAACTCGACGAGACTTGCTTCGCCACGCTTGTAGGAATACTCGGTGGTGTCGCGTACGCTGCGAGCGCGGGCGAGGATGTCAGTCTCGACACCGGTAAGCAACTGGCGCGAGACGTTGTACTGACGCCAGGCTTGTTCGACCTCGGTGGCCACCGAGGACTGGCGGGCGTTAATGCGCGCCTGGGCAAGCTCGATCTCACGCCTGGCGCGCGCGATCTCGCCCTGATTGCGATTGAAGAACTGCAGCGGCATCGAGAAATACAAGCCGACCGAGTTGCCAGCAACGCCGTAGGCGGACTGGCGCGTGAACTCGGTGCCAACGTTGAAGTCGAACTTTGAGTTCGCCAGCTGCAGCTTGAGGTCGGCCTGGGAGCGGGCTTGTGATTGCTGCTCGGTCTTGATGTCAGGACGGCGCGCGAGGGCTTGCTGCTTGAGCTCGTCGAGGGTAGTGGCGACATCTTCGCGACGCAGGGGGCCGAGGACTTCAATGTCGGTGGACCTGTCTTTGCGGCCCATGACCTGCTGCAAGTTGATCTTGGCCTGATCGAGCTGCAGTTGGGCCTGCTGGACGGCGGTGCGGTACTGCAGGGCGGCCACCTTTGAGCGATCGAGCTCGACCTGCGCGAGATCGCCGGCCTTGAGGCGAGCGGTGTTGATCTCGACGACGTTCTCGAGGCGCTTGAGGTTGTCCTGGGCGAGCATGAGATTCTCGCTGGCCTGCTGGACATCGACAAAGGCGCTCTGGACGCCACCGATCAACTGGCGCATGGCTTCGCGCACCTGGATCTCGGCGAGCGAGATGTCCTCATGCGCGAGGGCAATGCGTTGCTCGCGCTTGTGGCCCCGCTCGATGGGAAAGTCGGTATGGATGTTGAGCTGGTTGGGGCCGAGAGGAGTCGATGTGGAGTAGTTGGCGCCAAGCAGATTCAGCGTCTGGCCAGAGACGGAAAGCACGGGATTGGGCCGGAGGCGCGCGGTGATCTCACGAGCCTGGGCGACCGGGATGTTCAGTTTTTGAGCGGCAAGGTCGAGGTTGTTATCGATGGCCTCGGTAATCGCCTGATCGAGCGTGAAGCTCTTCGGTAGTGGTGTGGTCTGTGCAGCGGCAAAGCCCACGAGGGAGACCACGGCGACAAACGTTCTAAGCATGACGCTTACAGTTTGCGGCGGAAGTGGGTGTCGGAACACTCGCCTCTCGAGGGGATGCGAGAGGCCGGAATCAAGCCAACTTAAGTTGCGATTGTCTTAATCTTTTAGCCCTTGAGGGCTTTGACCTGCTCGGTGAGCTCGGGGATGACATCGAACAGATCGGCCACCATGCCGTAATCGGCAACCTCGAAAATGGGGGCGTTCGGATCGGTGTTGATGGCGACGATGGTGCGCGAGCCCTTCATGCCGACCAGATGCTGGATGGCGCCAGAAAGTCCAATGGCGACATAGAGTTTGGGAGCGACCGTCTGGCCGGAGGAGCCGACCTGGCGCTCCATCGGGAGCCAGCCCGCATCGCAGATGGGACGCGAGGCGGCGATTTCGGCACCGAGGGCGGCGGCGAGATCCTGAATGAGCTCGAGGTTGTCCTGCTCTTTGATGCCGCGACCGACGCTGACGATCGTTTGCGCCGCAGTGAGATCGACGGCACGCTGGCTCTCACGGAACTGCGCTTCGGGTTGCTGGCGCGGGGTGATGCCGGGGGCATCGAGCGGCGCGGCAACCAGAGCAGCCGGATCGGCGGGGCGATAAGCGCCGGCCTGTAGCGAGATGAAGACAGGTTCGCCAGTGGGGCGAAGCTCGGCATTCAACTTGCCCTGAAAGAGCTGTCGGGTGGCGAGCAACTTGCCCCCATCGACGCGGAGGCGGATGACGTCAGAGATCAGGGCGCGCTCAAAACGCGTGGCAAGCTTGGGGGCGTAATCGCGCACCTGATAGGTGTGCGGAAAGAGGATGACGGTGTAGCCCTTGTCGCGGATCAGCGATTCGAGAGCGGCAGTGTAGCCGTCGGCGGTATAGGCAAAGCCAGGCTCGATGGCGTGAACGGGCAGGCCGAGCTGTGTGCCGAGATCGAGGGCGGCGGCGAGAGTTTCGAGCGAAAGCTTGTGGCCCGATTCGAGGACGGCAAGGATCACAGGACGTGGGCCTCGTTTCTGAGCTTGTCGACCAACTCCGCGACCGTGGTGACGATCTGCGTCTGCTTGGAGCGCTGCGGCAGCGTGAGGCTGACAACTTCGTAAGTCGGCTGCGGGGTGACGCCGAGATCGGCGGGCGTGAGGGACTTGACCTCTTTGGTCTTGGCCTTCTTGATGCCCATCAGCGTGGCGTAGCGCAGAGGCTTGATGCCGGACTGGATGGTGAGGACAGCGGGCAGCGGCATCGCAACGTGCTGGAACCAGCCGTCTTCGAGCTCGCGCTTGACGCGCAGGGCCCCCGCGTTGATCTCAACCTGCATGATGATGGTGGCGTGGGGCAGGCCGAGCAATTCGGCCACGACAACGCCGACCTGACCCGCACCGAGATCATCGGATTGCAGGCCGGTAAGGATGAGATCGGGAGATTCCGTTTGAGCCGCGGCGGCAAGCAGGCGACCCACCGAAAGCGTGTCCCACGTGCTGATGTCATCGACATCGATGTGGATGGCGCGATCGGCGCCTTTGGCAAGCGCTTCGCGGATGGTGGAAGAGGCACGCTCGGGGCCGGCGCATAGGGCGATGACCTCGCCACCATGCTGATCCCGCAGTTGCAGCGCTTCCTCGAGCGCGTAAGCGTCAGGCTCGTTGATCTCGTATTCGAGCGAAGATTCGTCGATCCAGCGCGCGGCTTCATCGACCGCAAGCTGCGAATCGCGAACCGGCACCTGCTTGATCGCGACGAGGATCTTCATACTACTCCGTGTAGCGCTTGAAGACGAGGCAGCCGTTGGTACCGCCAAAGCCGAAGGAGTTGGAAACGGCGATGTTGATCGGCATGGGGCGGGCCTGCTTGGGGATGAAATCGAGGTCGCAGCCTTCGCCGGGGGTATCGAGGTTCATCGTGCCGGGGGCGATCTGATCGCGGATGGCAAGCACCGTGATGCCGGCTTCGAGGGCGCCAGCGCCGCCGAGCAAGTGGCCCGTCTGCGCCTTGGTGGAGCTGACCGGAATCTTGTAGGCGTATTCACCGAGGGCGGCCTTGAAGGCTTTGGCTTCGATGACGTCACCAGCGGGCGTGGAGGTGGCGTGGGCGTTGATGTAATCCACGTCGGCCGGAGTGATGCCGGCGTCCTTCATCGCGTTGAGCATGACGCGGCGCGGGCCGTCGCCATCTTCGCTGGGGCTGGCCATGTGGAAGGCGTCGCCAGACATGCCGTAGCCGATGATCTCGGCAATGATGTTGGCGCCGCGAGCCTTGGCAAATTCGAGTTCTTCGAGGATGAGGATGCCCGAGCCTTCACCAACGACGAAACCATCACGGTCTTTGTCCCACGGGCGCGAGGCGGCCTTGGGATCATCGTTGCGGGTGGAGAGCGCGCGCATTGAGGCAAAGCCGGCAACGCTGAGAGGCGTGCAGGCGGCCTCGGATCCACCGGCGATCATCGCGTCGGCATAGCCGTGCTGGATCAACCGGAAGCTGTCGCCCACGCCATGAGCGCCCGAGGTGCAGGCGGTGGCGGTGGCGGAATTCGGCCCCTTGGCGCCCGTGCGAATCGAGACCTGGCCGGAGGCGAGGTTGACGATGGAGGCCGGGATGAAGAACGGGGAGACCTTGCCCGGGCCGCCGGAGAGGAGCTTCTCGTGTTCGCGTTCGATGACTTCAAAGCCACCGATACCGCTACCGATGTAGACGCCGATGCGTTCGGCATTCTCCGGGGTGATCTTCAGGCCACTCATTGCCAGCGCGTTGTCAGTAGCCGCGATGGCGAGGTGCATAAAGCGCCCCATCTTCTTGACTTCTTTTTTGTCGATGAATGTGGTGGGGTCGAAATTCTTGACTTCGCCGGCAATCTGGCACGCGTGATTGGACGGGTCAAAGAGGGTAATGCGGTCAATTCCGCATTCGCCTGCTTTGATAGCCGCCCAAACCGTGTCTGTATCGTTACCGACGGAGCAGATCAACCCAATACCCGTGACAACTACGCGACGTGGCAAGGGGAACCGCCTTTTCAGGAAAGAGTTGGTTTACTTCTTTTTCTTGGATTCGATGTAGTCGATGGCTGCCTTGACGGTGGTGAGCTTTTCAGCTTCTTCGTCGGGAACATCGATACCGAAGGCTTCTTCAAAAGCCATCACGAGCTCAACGATGTCGAGCGAGTCGGCACCGAGGTCGTCGATGAAGCTGGCCGTGTCGTCGACCTGCGCCTCATCCACACCGAGCTGTTCCACAATGATCTGTTTAACTTTTTCTTTGACGTCCATTTGCGTTCGCTTTGATTCTAGCAGAGCTATGCTTGGGGGATGAAAATGAATCGCGCGATTGTAGTGCTGGGCCTGATGGCGAGTTTGCTGGTGGCGGCGCCGGCGAAGGTGGAGAAGAAGGGCTGGATCCAGATTCAACTGAGCGGCACACCGCGCGAGATGGGGCTGAAGCATGGCCGCGTGCTGGCACGCGAGATCGAGGACGGGCTGAAGGCGATCCAGACGATCATCCTGCATGACACCAAAAAGGATTGGGAGTTTTATCGCAAGGCCGGGCGCGAGGTGTTGTGGCCAAAGGTGGAAGCCCAGTATCGCGAGGAGATCGAAGGCATTGCCGCGGGGCTGAAGCAGAGCGGCTCGAAGCTGGATGTGTGGGACGTGGTGGCGCTGAACGGATGGATGGAGCTGGCCTGGTATTACGTGCCTTACTACAACGAGAAGCACGGCATCCCGACCCCGGCCACCGTCACCGCCCCCGAGCACTGCAGCGCGTTTATCGCGACGGGTAGCTACACAAAGAACGGCAAGATCGTGATCGCCCACAACGCGTGGGTGGACTTTGCGATCGGCGAGCGGTGGAACATCATCTTTGACATCCGGCCGAAGGACGGCATGCGGATGCTGATGGATGGGTACCCGGGATTGATCCACTCGGGGGATGACTTTGGGATGAACACGGCGGGGATTGTTATTAGTGAGACGACAATCTCAGCTTTCCAGGGCTTTGATGAGAATGGGATCCCGGAATTTGTAAGAGCCCGCAAGGCCCTGCAATACGGTAAGTCGATTGATGACGTAGTGGCGACCTTCAAGCAGGGCAATAACGGTGGTTACGCAAATGCGTGGCTGATTGGCGACAACAAGACAGGCGAGATCGCGCGGCTCGAATTGGGACTCAAGAACGTTACGCTCGAGCGCACGAAGGATGGCTACTATGTGGGGTCGAACTTCCCGATCAACCCGAAGCTGATCGCCGAAGAAGCCAAGGGCTTTGATCCGAAGGACTTGTCGACGTCGCCGACGGCGCGTCGTGTGCGCTGGGAGGCGCTGATGGCCGAGAACCGGGGCAAAATCGACCTCGCGGCGGCGCAGCGCTTTATGGGCGATGGTTATGACAGCTATGACAAAAAAGACACACCGAATGAGCGCAGTCTGTGCGGGCGGGTGGATCTTTCGCCCCGTGGCAGCGCGGGCTGGCAGCCACCGTACGGCCCTTGTGGCGCGGTGCAAAACAAGGCGGCGGATGCAAGCATGATCGACAGCATGAGTATGAGCGCAGCTTATGGTCCGCAGTGTGGGCCGAGCTTCAAAGCCGCGGAATTTCTAAAGGCACACCCGGAGTTCAACTATCAGAAGGGGGTGCTGCGAGACATGCCGTCGCAGCCGTGGACCGAGTTTAAAATTTCCCAATAATTTTTTTTAGCGGCCTGTAACCCTGACCGGGGTGAAATCGACTTATAGTCATATCCCCGTTACGAAGGCGGATGCCTTGAACTTCAACCCCGGAGTCAGGACATCCGCCGTCTCATAACCGGACGCCGAATTTTTCTCCTCCGTAAAAACTCAATGGCGCTGCTCTAGGGCAGCGCCATTAAATATTCCGTGATGTTATTCATGTCCGCTTCGTTGAACTTGTAGGCGGGCATGGTGGATTCGGCGTCGAACTTCTGCGGGTCGAGGAAGTGCTCCTTCACCCACTCTGCCTTGCGCCGCTTGGCGAGGCCATTGAGGGGCGGGCCGTTATTGGTGCCGGCGCCATTGATCGTATGGCACAAGCCGCACTGGCTCTTCTGGTAGACAATCGCGCCACGCCAGGCAAACTCCGGCACCTCGGTCATCTTGATGGAGTTCTGCGGCGTGAGCTTGACGAGGAACGAGGCCAGGGCATTCTGCTCGGCTGGCTTGAGATTCATCGACGACATGGGGGTCGTTGGCTTTCTGAAGTGGGCCACCATCCAGGCGACATCGTGTGAGACGCCGCTGGCGCCGAGATTGGGGCCGGGCTTGCCTTCGTCAGCAAGGCCGAGCGTGTGGCACTGGGCACAATTCTCAAGCTTGTAGTAGCCAACACCGGCGAGTTCGGTGGGAGTGAGCTGGACCCAGTCCATAGGGCCCATGGCTTCAGCAATTGCGGCTTCCTTCGGAGTTTCAAGGATCGCGGCGGCCGTGAGGCCCGACCAGCCGATCGCCGCCAGCAGGACCACGGCCATGGCGGTGGTGCGCTTGGTGAACTTGACGGCGGGCGCGCGATCAATAAACGGCACCGCCATCAGGCCACCCACGGCAAGGCCGGGCAGCACAACGGTGGCGAAGATCTCCAGCGGGCCCTCGCAATACTTGAGCAACTGGAAGAGGAACTGGAAATACCATTCGGGGCGCGGGATGTAGCTGGTGTCGGTGGGGTCAGCGAGGCGGCCCAGAGGAGCCTTGACGACGATGGCCAGCGTGAACAGCGTGGCAAAGACGGCAAAGATCGCGACGGTATCTTTGAAGACCTGTTTCGGATAAAACTTCTGCTTGGGCAGCAGCTCATCGCCGGGCTCGGGGGCGACGCCGTGACGGCGCACGAGGTAGACGTGGAAGAGGATCAGCAGAGCGGTGACGGCCGGCAGGATCAGCACGTGCGCCGCATAGAAGCGGGCGAAAGTGACAACACCGACACCATCCTCGGCGCCCATCAGCCGCAGCACATACGGCCCCATGACGGGGACGCCGGCGGCGATCTGCGTGGTGACCACCGTGCCCCAGTAAGCGCGGTTATCCCAGGGCAGGAGGTAACCAGTGAGCGCGAAGGCGAGCGTGAACAGCAGGAGCACCACGCCGGCGAGCCAGGTGGCTTCGCGCGGCTTCTTGTAAGCGCCCCAGATGTAGACCTGGATCATGTGGAGCACGACGATGATGACCATGGCCGAGGCGCCCCAGTGGTGCAGCCCGCGGATGAGCACGCCGCCGGTGAGCTCGCTCATGATGTAACGGACGCTGTGATAGGCCTCGCCCGGCGTGGGCCCGTAATTCAAGGCGAGCATGATGCCGGTGAACACCTGCACGAGAAACATGAACATCGCCACGGAACCAAAGACCTGATGCCAACCGGAGCTGGCGGGGATCTCCTCATCCATGAAATGATTCACGGTCGAGACAAGACCGGTTCTATCTTCCACCCAGTTGAGTAAGGAACGGATCATATCAGGCCTTCTTCCCTTCTCTGGCGGGCTCGATGGTGCCGATCAGGAGGCGATTGCCCTGCACGCGCACGGGATAGCGATCGAGCGGACGGGGAGCGGGGCCGTTCAGTACTTTGCCATCAATGGCAAAGTTAGTGGTGTGGCAAGGGCAGATGAATTCGCCCTTGGCTTCGTTGAAATGATAGGCGCAGCCGAGGTGGGTGCATTGCGGCGAGTAAGCGACCACTTCGGTGTCGGAGAGCTTGACGATCCAGGCGGTGGATTTCTCGGTGATCAGCTTCCAGCCGTCTTTGCGAATGCGCTGAAAGGTGACTTCTTCGGGGATGCGAGGCTTGATGGTGGAGAGGTCCGCGGCATCAACATAGCCGCCTGGAGCAACAGTGTTTGCGGGCTTGAGCAGATAAACCAGAGCCGGTAGGCCGAGGCCGCCAGCAAGAAGAGCGCCGAGGAATTGGGTAGCGCGCTCGAAGAAGCTGCGACGGGGCATATCATTTGAAGCAACCATATTTGGGTTGATTATATACGCCCGCCCGCATTGGCTAACACGTCAATATGACGATTAACAATTAAAAACGTTCGGTGGCGGGATGGTCGACGCCGGTGACTGCTTTGACTGCCCACTTGTGAAAAGCAGCGCCATGATCGGAGTTGGTGAAAACGAAGATAGCATCGGCCGCAGAGGGCTCGGCGAAGACCACATTCTTGAAGCCGGGATTATCACCCCACTGCCAGAGGAACGTGCGGCCGGCGTGGCGTTCAATGCCCCAGCCCAGGCCCCAGGCGAGGCGAGCGTCGATGCGGACTTCGTGGGAGGTGATGAGCGGATTGCGAATGGCGGCGGCGAGAAAGCGGGCGTAGTCTTCACCCGTGGTGAGCAGGCTGTAGGCGGCGTTGGGAACGGATTGCACCGCGGGTTGTTCGGAGTAATCCTCGTAGCGCTGCTGCCAGCGGGGATCGGGATCGCGAGCGACGTTTAACCAGCGGCGGATTGGCTCACCAGACTTGTGATGCGGAAACGCGGCGCGCTCGACAAGATCGGTGCGCCAGACGAGGGAGCTGGATTTCATGCCGAGCGGCGCGAAGACGAGATCATGGACGAGCGGCTGGATGCCCTTGCCGCCGACCTGTTCGAGCATGCGCTGCAAGAGGACATAGCCTTCGCCCGAGTAGCGCCACGCGGTGCCGGGCGCGAAGGCGGGAGTGAGGGCGACGCCTTTCTCAAAGCGCCAGTTCGGGAACCCGGAAGAATGGCTGAGCAGGTGTTTGAGTGTGATCGATTTGGTGAGAGGGGTGTTGAGCTCCGGGCACCACTGCGCAATGGGAGCAGCGAGATCGAGCTTGCCCTGACGAACGAGCTGGAAGGTGGCGTGGGCGATGATCTGCTTGGTGAGGCTTGCTGCCTGAAAGACGGTATTGGGCTGGACGGCGCGATTCGTTTGAGCTTCAGCGACGCCGAGACAACGCAGCGAATCGAGCTTGCCCGCGCGCAGCTCGCCGATCACAGCGCCCGGCACCGCCATGTCGGCGAGGCGATCCATGATCTCGCCTTCGATCGTAACCAGCGGCACGGCGACAGCAGAACCGGTGGCGGCGAGAAAAGCACGGCGGAGCATAACTGGTATACGACTAAGGCGGCGAAATGTTTCGCTAGCGGAACAAAAGTTCCACTTCCTGTGTGACGGATGGGATCTTTCCCAAGCCAACGGTGAGGCCGCGCATGCGCTGGTCTTCGAGGTAGTAGTGGAGCACGCGCGTGGACTCGGTGCGATTCCAAAGGGTCTGGTTGGGGTTGGAGCGTTGGGCGAGAACTTCAGGATCGATGTTGCCATCCCTGTCGAAGGTGAGCACGGGGATGCCTTCTTTGGCGCCTTTGTTGAGCATGCCGTGCTCGAAGGCGGCGATCGCTTTGCGGTGCCATTCCTCGTAGGCGGCTTTGAGATTGGCGGGGTCGCGCAGAATGACATTCACGGCGGCGACGAGGGCGGCGCAAAGGCCGTGAGTCTTGCCCTTGGACTCGGCTTCGCTATCAGCGTGGTTGATGGGGGCGGGCAGGTCTTCGACCTCGGCGAAGAGAAACTCGAGCGCGCGGACAACGGCGGGCGTGCTGGCAAGCTTTGAGACAGGCTTGGCGCCGATCGTGAGCTGGCCGGGGAGAAAGTGGGCGGCTTCGTTGGGGCGGGAGGATTTGAAGTTCTGAAAGTGGGCCGCGACGCAATCGACGTGGCCGTCGAGCTTGATGCCGGCGCGCTTCATCCGCGCGAGGATGGCGAGCAGCTTGAGCACCCGCATATTGCGGCCGAGATTGTGGCTCTTGACCTGACCCAGGAAATTGTCAAAACGATCGACGCTGCCGAGAAAATCGGCGAGGGCCCGATCTTGTGGGTGGGTTGGTGGGACGCGCTGCATGCCATCAACTTTACTGCGTCAGGAGGCGCGGCGAAAGGCGAGGACAGCGTTGAGACCACCGAAGGCGAAAGAGTTTGACAGCGCGGCATCGACGCGAAGCGGGCGGGCGGTGTTGGCGATGAGGTTGACGGGGCAATCGGGGTCGGGGGATTCGAAGTTGGCCGTGGGGGGCAAAAGGTGATGCTGGAGGGCAAGGATGGTGGCAACGGCTTCGAGCGCGCCCGCGGCGCCGAGCGCATGGCCGTGCATAGACTTGGTGGAAGAAACAAGCACGTCATCACCAAGCACCATCTGGATGGCGCGGGATTCGGCGGGGTCGTTGGCGCCGGTGCCCGTGCCGTGGGCGTTGACGTAGCCGATGTCGGCGGGGGCGAGGCCAGCGTCCTTGAGCGCCATGCGCATGGCGGCGGCCGCGCCTTCAGGCTTGGGCTGGGTGATGTGATGGGCGTCGGCGGACATGCCAAAGCCGGCGAGCTCAGCAAGGATAGGAGCCGAGCGGGCGCGCGCGTGTTCTTCGGTTTCGAGCACAAGAACGCCGGCTCCCTCGCCAAGGCTCATGCCCTTGCGGCCCAGCGAGAAGGGGCGGCAGACATCGGGGGAGACGACGCGCATGGCTTCCCAGGCCTTGAGCAGGCCGTAGACGAAGGGCGACTCGCTACCGCCGGCGAGAGCCACATCGGTGACGCCCTGGCGGATCATCCAGAGCGCCTGACCGATGGCGTGATTGGCCGAGGAGCAGGCGGTAGCGGTGGTGAAGACGGGGCCCTCGATGCCGTGCTGCATGGCGATGAGCGAGGCGGCGGAATTGGCCATTACGCGAGGGATCGTCATGGGATGAACGCGGGTCTTGCGCTCGTGATAGACCTCCCAGTACATGCTGTCCTCCATGTGCTTGCCGCCGACGCAGCAGCCCATGATGACGGCAGCGGATGGAGGCGGAGCGAGATGAGCGGCGGTGAGGGCTTCCGCGGCGGCCAGCAGGGCAAACTGTGCGTTGCGATCGGCGAGCAACTGATGCTCGCGCGAGACATGGAGATCGGGGTTGAAGTCGGCAAACTCGGCGCCGGTGGTGACCTTGAGGTCCGCCAGTGGCAGCGAGCGCAGGGGATGGATCGCCGGGGCGCCAGAAGACAAACCCTGCCAGAAGGCAGGGACGCCCATGCCATAAGCCGTTACGGCGCCCATCCCGGTGACAACCACTTTCCGCATTTCACCACTCTACAATCAACAGTGATGGAGATTCGTGCCGTTGGTGACGGTGTTGAGCTCGAACATGAAGGCCGCCGGGTGGGCCATGCGACGTATCGCGTCGAAGGCAATGCGGCGGAGATCGTAACGCTGTGCGTGGACGAGTCGCTGCGGCGACAGGGATTGGGCCGCTATCTGATGATGTTCTGCCTGAAAGAGATCGCAAAGGACGGCGCGGTGGCCATGGTTTATGCCACCGGGCCGGAGGGTTTTCTGAGCAAGCAGGGGTTCCGCACGGTGAGCGTTTTTGGCGAACAGGTGCGGGCGGTGAAGAAGCTTACCGTTTGCGCCTAGCGGATGTGTAGCGTGCCGCCGTCGACGGGCAGGCCGATGCCGGTGATGAAGCTGGCTTCGTCCGAGGCGAGAAACAGCGCGGCGTAGGCGATCTCTTCGGTGCGAGCCATGCGGCCGATGGGTTGGGCCTTGGAGAGCTTGTCGAACATCTCGGCTTCGCGACCGGCGTAGTTGCGCGCGATGAATCCATCGACGAAGGGTGTGTGTACGCGGCCCGGCAGGATGGCGTTGCAGCGGATGTTCTTGTCGAGAAAGTCCTTGGCCACTGAATACGTCATCGAGAGCACGGCGCCCTTGCTGGTGCCATAGGCGAAGCGATCGGGGATGGCCATCACGCTGAGGCAGGAGGCGAGATTGACGATGGCGCCGCCACCATCGTTGACCATGTGCCGCAGCGTGGCGCGCAGGCAATTGGCGGGGCCGAACACGTTGACACGCTGCACGCGTTCAAAGTCCTCAGGCGTGGTGGTGAGCGCGTTGCCGACGTGAGCGATGCCCGCGTTGTTGACCAGAATGTCGATGCGGCCGCGACGGGCATGGATCGCATCGATCACCTCGTCGACCTGCTTGTGATCGGCCACGTCGCAGAGGGTGGCGGTGGCGGCGGAGCCAATGGCCGCGACGGCCGCCTGCATCTCGGCTTCGTTGCGATCGAGGATCTCGACGAAGGCGCCTTCAGCGGCAAAACGGGTGGCGATGGCAAGACCAATGCCGGAGGCGCCGCCGGTAATGATGGCGGTTTTCTGGGCAAGTTGAGGCATAAGCCTCTGATTCTATCCGCTCGTGAGCGTGATGCGACGTGAGTTTTCGCCGGTGTGCTCGAGCGTGATGGTGGGCGTGCCCGCGGGCCAAAGACGGGGAAAGCGCTCGCCCCACTCGATGATGGTGAGGGCGCGGCGATCGATCATCTCATCGAGGCCAAGGGTGAGCACTTCCTGCTCGGTTTCGAGCCGGTAGAGATCGACGTGAAAGATGCGCGCGGGGTCGCCGTATTCGTGCACGAGAGGGAACGTGGGAGATGAAACTTCTTCTGGCTCGGCGATGCCGCGGCCCGAGGCGATGCCCTTCACAAGGGTGGTCTTGCCGGCGCCGAGATTGCCGATCAACAGCACGGCGCCGCGCGGCGGCAGCAGGCCGGCGAGCTCGCGGCCGACGGAGATCGTTTCTTCCGCCGAGTGCGTCTCAAACACCGAGGTCATCAAAGGCCTCCGCGAGGTGATCGATGAGCGTGGAGGCGAGGCTGGTGCGCTCGTGAGCGAGCTCGCCGCAACGGCCATGCAGGTAAACGGCGGCGAGGACGGCTTGCGTCAGCTGTGCGGGGAACTGCGAAATGAGGGCGACCATCATGCCCGTGAGCACATCGCCTGAGCCGGCCTTGGCAAGGGCGGGCGAGCCGGTGGGGTTGACCCAGACGTGGCCATCCGGGAAGGCGATGAGCGTACGATAACCCTTGAGGACAACGATGGTGTTGGTGCTGGTGGCAAGGCCGCGGGCGTCGGCCACACGGTCAGCGATGTCGCGCCCCAGCAGGCGGCGCATCTCGCCGGGATGTGGCGTGAGGATGCGCGGGTAAGTGGCGCGAGTGGTGAGCGGCGCAAGCAGATTGAGCGCATCGGCGTCGAGCACAACCGGAGATTGGTGATGGGCGTAGATGTCGGCGACAAGGGCGCCCGCGTCAGCGGCGGTTCCCAGGCCCGGGCCAATCGCGATGGCGCGATAGGAATCGAGCGGGGCGCCCCAGGGGGCTTGCATGAGGTCTGGCAGATGGGGGCGGAAGCTTGAGTCTGGCGAGAGCAGCGTTACCCAGCCAGCGCCAGCGGTGATTGCGGCCGTGCCGGCCAACTGCAGGGCGCCGGTCTTGCCGGGAGCGCCACCGAGAATCGCAACGTGCCCATAGGTGCCCTTATGTGAGTCGCGCGCGCGAGGGGCGGCGATAGGAGCCAGATCAGCGGGTGTGGTGAGGTGGAGCGTAGCTACGTCGAGAAGATGGGCGGGGATGCCGATATCTCCGATAACGAGATCGCCCAGCTGATCGCAGGTGGGTGGGAGGACGTGCTCGGGCTTGGGGGCGGCAAAGGTGATGGTGAGGTCGGCCGCGATGGCGTTGGCGCTGGGGATGTCGATGGCCAAGCATGTTGCCAGTGGTAACGCGTTGATGGTGGCGATCAAGGTGGCAACAGGTTCGCGGGGCTCGCCCGAGACGCCCGTGCCGAGCAGCGCATCAACGACGATGGTGGTGGCGGCGAGGTCAGGCGGGATCTGCATCGTGTAAGGGATGCCGAGGGCCTCGAGCATTTTGAGCTGGGCGGCGGCATCGGGCGAGAGATCCTCTGCCGGGTAGGCGAGCAGCACCAGCAGATGCGTGGGGCGATGGTGGACATGCAGCAAGCGGGCGAGGGCGAGGCCATCGCCGCCGTTGTTGCCCTTGCCGCAGAAGATGGCGATGCGCTCACTGGCGAGATCGTCAAAGCGATCTTCGAGAGCACGCAGCAGCACATAGGCGGCGTTCTCCATGAGGATGAGCGAGGGGATGCCCGCTTCGATCGCGGCACGGTCAGCGGCGCGCATTTGCTCGTGCGTCAGGACGTGCATCAGCGCGGCTCCGCAAAGAGTTTCTCGAGTTGCTTGAGCGAGCTCGAGCTACCCATGACGATCAGGTAATCGCCGGCGCTGAGCGAGTGGTCGCTTTCGGGGTTGAACACCATTTCGCCTTCGCCACGGCGCACGGCAAGCGTGGTGACGTTGTATTGCTTGCGAATATCGCGAATGCGCGCGGGAGTGCCGACGTAGCGCGAATTCTCATCGACGCGAAACTGCTCAATGGCCACGTCAACACTGGCGTCGAGCATGGCGTTGTCGAGAAACTGCGTGACGTGTGGGCGCACGAGCGATTGCGCGAGGCGCGAGCCGGTGACGCCGTAGGGTGAGACAACCGAGTCGGCGCCAGCGCGCTTGAGCTTGGAGGCGGCTTCGTCTTCATTGGCGCGCGTGGCGACGGTGAGCCGGGGATTGAGCGTCTTGGCCGAGAGCGTGAGAAAGAGGTTGTCGGCGTCAGAAGCGAGGGCGGCGACAAGGCCACGCGCGCGATCAATGCGCACGGCGCGGAGAGTTTCGTCCTTGGTGGAATCAGCGAGCACGCCGAGCATGCCGGCCTTGATCACCATCTCGATGCGATCTTCATTGTTGTCCACCACGACAATCGGCACACGGGCGCGCATCAGCTCGTGGGCGGCGCCACGGCCCACGCGGCCAAAGCCACAGATGATGTAGTGGTCGTGTAGAGAATCAATCATGCGTTGCCTGCGCTTTCGATCAAAGTAGTGATCCAGTTGGAGTTCGATGATGGTGGAGGTCATCATCCCCACGCCGAACAGAATGCTGTTGACGCCGCCGAGCAGCAGCACCATGTTGAAGGCGCGACCGGCGGTGGAGAGGGCCTTCACTTCGTAGTAGCCGACGGTGGTGAGCGTGATCACCGTCATATAGAGCGCGTCGAACCACTTGTAGTTCTCGATGACGACAAAGCCCACCGTGCCGAACGCAATCAGCGCGGCCATGGTGGAGAAGAACAGGATGGCTCGTCGACGCAGGATTTCCATGGGCTTAGTTGTGGCGGGCGATGAGGATCGTCATGTCGTCCTGCAACTCGGGTGAGCCGGTAAATTGCTCCACCGACTTCATGATGGCGCGGATGATGCCGTCGTCGGTGAGGTGAGCATTCTTGCGCACAAGCTCGATCAGGCGCTCTTCGCCGTACATCTCGCCATACTCATTCTGCGGCTCGGAGATGCCGTCGGTGTAGAGGATGAGCACGTCGCCCGGCTGCATCACGAGCGAGCTCTCACCGTACTGGGCAAAGGGGAAAGCGCCGACCACCATGCCATCGACAGCCAGCAGCGAGGCCTCGCCGTCACGCAGCAGGATCGGCGGCAGATGGCCGGCGTTGGTGTAGCAAAGCGTGGAGGTGGGCTCATCGAAAACGCCCAGAAAGAACGTGGAGAATTTCTCGGGCGCCGTGTTGGCATAGAGCAGCTTGTTGAGGCCCGTGACGGTATCGGACACGCACATCTCTTCGCGTAAGCCCTGGATGTGTGAGCGGAAGCTCGATTGGACGGTGGCCATCAGCAGGGCGGCCGAGATCCCCTTGCCCGCCACGTCGCCCATCGAGAAGCAGATCTTCTCGGGGGTAAGCCGGTGGAAGTCGAAATAATCGCCCGAAACCATGCGGGCGGGCTGATAATGCGCCGTCAGCGTGAACTTGGGCGAGGCGGGCACCGACTTGGGATACAACTGGCGCTGCACCTCGCGGGCGATCTCGAGCTCGGCGTTGAGGCGTTCGTTCTCCTTGGCGACCTTGAGCAGTTGCTCGAGGTTCTCGGTCATGCGGTTGAACGATTCGCCGAGCAGGGCCAACTGATCGCGACCCGTGAGCGGGATGCGATGGGAGAAGTCGCCTTCCATCACGCGATTGGTGCCCTCGTAGATCTCATGCACCGTCGAGGTAATGGTGCGCGTGAGCGTGACACCGATGATGAGCGCGATGATCTCAAAGACAAGGAACAAGGTGCCGACGGAGATCAGCAGCAGCAGAACAGAGTTCTGATCCCAGTCGCGACGCGATGAGAAGAACACCTTGAGAACGGCGAGGAATCGCGTCTCGATCAGCAGGAAGTCATCGCGCCCTTTAGCGGGCTCTTCCCAGACGGTGATGGGCGTGGTGCGGAACCCGGTGAGCTGGATGTCAAAGCTGTTGATGGGGGCCGGGACATTGACGACCGGCGCGGGCATGGTGGCCTTCACCGGCCGACGCTTGCGCAAACGAATGCCGCCGGTCTGGGTGGTGCCGCGTTCGCCCAGCGAGACAGGGCCGAGGCCAGGGATGAGGCTCGAGAGATAGGCGTTGGTAAGCGGAGCAATTGCCGTAACTTCGCCTTCCTGATTGTGGACGTGCGCCCAGACGTAGTATTCGTTACCCTTGCGCAGGATGCCGGCCGTATCGGGGAAGTCGGCGGGAGGCTTTTCCAGCGAAGCATCCTCCGGATAGAGGTGCACTTCAGCGGCATCAGAGCGGATCTCGAAATTGGGAAAACGCTCATCGAAGTAAGCGCCGAGGCGTTCGATCGCGGCCATGCGATTGGCCGCCGGGACACGGAGGACCGACTCAGCCGCGCCACGCAACGTGCCCACCTGACGCTCGAGCTCGCTGTTGACCAGATAGATGGCCAACTGCCCGGTGACGAAGTAGGTGGATACAGCGCCCAGCGTCAGCAACAGCACGATGGGAACGAGCGCGATGAAGATATAGGCAACGATGAGGCGATTGCGCAGCCGCCAGATGAGGCTGCGCAGCAGCAGCTTGCCCAGCCGCCAGATGGCCACCGGAGCGGTAATGATGGTGGCGATCAGAGCAGCGGCAAAGAGGAAGTCCGCGCGATTGAGCAGAATGAGGACAAACAGCACCACGAAGCTCAACGCAAAGCTGCGCTCCCACCAGCCAATGCGGGCGAGCGTCTCCTTGAGCGTGAGCTTTCGTGGCGGGGCGAGCAGTGGCGTCACACGCGGGAGCTGGCGATAGCCGGTGTTTTCACTTCGGCTTCGGGCAGCGGAACCTCCGGATTCAAGTATAAGTTTGTCAGCCCATCCTTGAGAATCTGAAACGCGGTATCCACATCATCGGCGAACTGGAACAGGTTCATGTCGCCGGGGCTGATCATGCCGGTTTCGACGAGGGCGTCGAAGTTGATGATGCGCTTCCAGAACGTGGTGCCATAGAGCAGGCAGACCATCTTCTTGTGCAGCTTCTGCGTCTGGACAAGCGTGAGAATCTCGGTGAGCTCATCGAGCGTGCCAAAGCCACCGGGAAATACGATGAGGGCCTTGGCCAGATACGCAAACCAGAACTTGCGCATGAAGAAGTAGTGGAACTCGAAGCTGAGATCTTTGGTGATGTAGGGGTTGGGAAACTGCTCCATCGGCAGCCCGATATTGAGGCCGATCGACAACCCGCCAGCGTCGTAGGCGCCACGGTTGGCCGCCTCCATGATGCCGGGGCCACCACCGGTGCAGACGACAAACATGCGCTGCGTATCGGTGAGGCTCATCGACCATTCGGTCATGCGACGAGCCAGCTCGCGACACTCGGTGTAGTAGCGCGACATCGGATGGGTGTCGAACAGGGGCGACTCTGGCGCGGGAATGCGCGCCGAGCCAAAGAATACGAGCGTGTCGTGGATCTGATGGATGCGGAATTCCCGCAGTGGATCCAGATACTCGGAAAGAATGCGGACGCTCCGTGCCTCGGTAGACTGCAGGAACTCCGGCTTTTCATAAGCCAGCTGATCGCGGCTAGGCTTGTGGTTCATTCTCAGATTTGCTCCCTTCAAGGGCCGCCAAACGG
Organism: uncultured Bryobacter sp.; assembly: GCA_964494515.1. Taxonomy (GTDB): domain Bacteria; phylum Acidobacteriota; class Terriglobia; order Bryobacterales; family Bryobacteraceae; genus Bryobacter. The sequence goes on along the minus strand of CAZBTA010000001.1, from coordinate 39,379 downwards.
GATTCGAGATCGCGCATCGTACGCACCATCTCGCCCAGCTTCGGGAAGGCCGTGACGGCGCGGCGCCATTCCCGGAAGTCGAACGCGGGAGAACCGGAAATAATCGATCCGGCGTCCACATCATGGCCCACCCCGGACTGGGCGTAGACCACGGCGTTGTCGTTGATGGTCAGGTGGCCAGAGACGCCCACCTGGCCGGCGAGCAGGACGGACTTCTTGAGGATCGTCGATCCGGCAAGGCCCACCTGCGCGCAAATGATGTTGTCTTCGCCCACCACGCAGGCATGACCGACCTGCACGAGCGAATCGACTTTGGCGCCGCGCTCGACGCGAGTTTCGCCCATCGTGGCGCGGTCGATATTGGTCAGGCTCTGGATCTCGACATCGTCTTCGATGACGGTGATGCCCGACTGGACGATCTTGTGATGCGAACCATCGGCGCGTTTGGCAAAGCCGAAGCCGTCGCCGCCGATGACGACATGATTCTGCAGCGTGACGCGGTGTCCAACGCGGCAATACTCGCGCACGACCGAATGTGAATGGGCGAGGAAGTTATCGCCAATAGTCGCGCCCGCATAGATGACCACATGGGGATGCAGAGTGGCGTTGGCGCCGATGGTGACGTTGTCACCGATGTGGCAGAACGGGGCAATCGAGGCGCCTGGCCCAACCGTGGCCGTGGGCGACACCCAGGCGAGCGGCGAGATGCCGGGGGCCGGCTGTGGCGGCTGGTAGAAGAGCTCCAGCGCACGAGCGAAATCGAGATAGGGGTTCTTTGACAGCAGCGTCGGCATGAAGGCCGACGGCTGCGCGGCGATGATGGCGGAGGCCTGTGAATCCTTCACCTTATGCGCGTACTTCGGATTGGCAAGAAAGGTGAGTTGCCCGGCAACGGCCTTTTCCATGCCGGAGAGCGAAGTGATTTCGGGGTCGGTTTCGCCGGCCGTGGCGCAGCCAAGCCGCGCGGCGATCTCAGATAGGCGCATACGTCTATTGTGTACGCCTCAGGCGCGAGCGGCGCAGGCTTCAGAACAATACGCGCCACGAATCAGGCGTTCGGCCGGGGCGTATGTGCCACAAACGGGACACTTTTTGAGGGATGTGGCCGTGGGGCCAGCACCCGGAGCACCGCCCGGCGGCGGGGGTTGCTGCGGTTGCTGCGGATTCACCATGGTGGCCACCTCGCGCGTGATCATGCCAATGACGGCGCGGATAAACGCGGCGGCGATGGCGGCGATCAGAAGGCCAATGAGTGCACGAATCATCTCGGTATGCCTGCTTTGATTCTCGCAGGATTAGCGCCCGTAGATGCTGGTGCCTTCACGATCGACGGTGACGAACAGGACAGTGCCGCCGTCCGGCGTGGCGGCAAGACCGGTGGTGTTGAGCAGGGGAAAGCCTTTGAGCGAGAACAGCAGCTTACTGGTGCGCGTCGGGATGTGATAAGACATCACAGCGCCACGGAAGACATTCTCGCCGCCGCGCTCGATGTAATAGATCGTGTCGCGCGCTACGGTCCAGTTGCCGCAATCCCGAGGATCGAGATTGGGGATGAGCAGTTGCTCGCGGCCCGCCTCGTTGACAAAGAGGCCCCGGGCCTCTGGTCGCGCATAGTAAAGCGCCTTGCCATCGGCGGACTCGATCGCGCCACAGGCGCCGTTGCGCGTGACCTGCTCGGGCTCACCACCGCTGACCGGGATGCGCCAGGACTCGAGCCGGCCGCTCAGCGTGGAGTTGAAGTACACGTAACGGCCATCATGGCTAAAGCGCGGCAGGCCGCTGCCCTTGTCGCTCAGGTAGAGCGGACGCGGCACTCCACCATTACTCGCAATCAGATACAGGCCCTCTTTGCCCTTCTTTCGCCACTCAAAAACGATCTGCGTCATGTCTGGCGACCAGGCGGGCGTAGCGACAACGGTACCCCTGACATCAGTTAGCTGTTGTGGGTTGGAGCCATCAAGGTTGGACGTCCAGAGCTCAAGCGTGCCCGTCCGGCTGCTCACAAAGGCGAGGCGCTGGCCATCGCTGGCCACGGCGGGATTGGACTCAATGAACTCCGAAGGCGATACCGGGTAGGGAGCCGACTGATTGGGCCGTAAGCTCCAGATATTCTCATCGTGCAGCACCTTGACGTAAGCAATGTGCCGGCCATCACGGGAGATGGTGGGCGAGCCGAGATCAAACGCGGGATCGGAGATGCGTACCGGATCGCCGCCACGCGGCGGCAACCACCAGAAGTTGCGAAGCCAGACACCACGCCGCGATGAAAACAGCAGGCCCTGGTCGGGCGTGTAATCCAGCGCGGCGACGGGCGAACGATCAGAAGTCAGAGCCACCGGCTCACCACCGCTCACCTTAACGGCATAAATGTCTTCATCGCCCGAAGTGGGGCGCGTACGACGAAAGGCCACGGTATCAGAATCGGGAGCAAAAACGGGTTCGCTGTCGCCACGCCAATCCGCTTCGGGGTGCGTGAGCGCGCGACGTTCGCCGGTCTCGATATTGAACAGCAGGATGTAGCTTGGTTGACGCTTGCCGCCTGTTGTTACAACGCGCTCGGCAGTGACGAGGTATTTGCCATTGGGCGACCAGTTGAGCCGCGGGCGTTCACCAGGGCCCTTGCTGACGGCAAACAAAATGCGATCGCCATTACCGGGCACAGGCACGAGATGGACCTCAGCCTTGGTCGGCGTGACTTCGCGGTAGAAGGCAACCGACTTGCCATCAGGAGACCAAACGGGCCAGAAATCGATGGTGCGACCGTTCGTGAGGCGCTGGGGGGCGTTGGATTCCAACTGCTGCAGATAGATGGCGGGAGCGTCGTCGTCGGGCCCCTCCCATTCAAAAGCAAGCATTTCACCATTCGGTGATAAGGACGGATGAGTGGGGCGACCCCCGAGCGCTACGATCGGCCGGGCCCCGGCGATGGAGGGCGGCGTGGGCTTGAGGTAAAACCAGGCGCCCACTGAGATCGCGACAGAAAATGTCGCCAGCAGCAAAAACGGGTAATGCCGCTTTAGCCAGGTGGGCGGCTGTGGGGGCTTAGCCTCGCCAAGATACGGCGCGAGCGGGGCGATGAAACGGAATCCCTGCCGCGGCAAGGTCTCAATATACAGCGCACGGTCGGCATCATCCTTGAGCGCGATGCGGATCTTTCGTATGGCGTTCGCCACGCTTGAATCGAACTGCACATGCGTGTCGTCCGGCCAGAGGGCCTGGCGGATCTGCTCACGAGTAACCACCTCGCCGGCATGTTCGATCAGGAGGTCGAGCAGTTGCAACGGTTGTTGTTGCAACGAGATTCGGATGCCATCGCGCAGCAGCTCGCGCGTGTTTCGGTTGAACACGAACTGACCAAACCGGACGCGATCGAGAGATTGCATGCTGATTGCCGCTGAGCATCCAGATTATCAGGGAGTGATGCCGATCGTTAACCCTATTTTTTTGAGGGCCTTAGCCCGTCAGATTCACTTCCTGAAGAATGTATCGACTCGTCATTTGCCGCGGCTTCGGATCCGGGAAACACTCTTCCCTACAAACCTAATCCATGGAGGGATTCGGATGCTTTCTCTCACCACTCGCCTGCTTCTGGCCACGATGTTCTGCCTGGCGGCAACTGCTCAGACGTACACATTGAACGACGCGATCGATATATTTACGAAGAACGATGGCCTGCCCTGCCAGCCACAGCGAGGAGCCGATGAGAACTACTACCGGTCAGGATGCTGCAGCTCTCCGGGCAACCGTCAGTGCTTTCTGGCCTGCACCGCGCCGGACGCCAACGACCTCCGTTGGAACTCCTATGACAATAAGCTGCTCTGCAACCTGCCAGCGGCGATTCCAGAACTACCAGCCTCATTGATTCTGTCTCCGGCAAAGCCGGCCAACCGCGACTATCGCTTCTTCGTCACAAGCGACCTCCACTTCTACCGGGTCAACTTTCCCGTCGAAACACAGTACGGGCATCCGGGGCGGATGAACCTGATGCATCTGCAGTCTTCATTGCAGGGCAAACCCTATTCGGCCGTGGTGATTCCTGGAGATATCAGCACGGGACCGAATGAACAACGCCTGGCGACGTTCCGAACGCTCTATGAGCGCGGCTGGCTACCCGGAGCTTCGATCAACCTTCCAGTCTTCATCGGATTCGGTAATCACGACATCACCAGCCTCGAGAATTACGCCGGCGCCGAACCAGACGATGCGCGGCGCATGTGGGATTACCTCGATGCGCGTATGCGAGCCCAGAATCTCGACACAAGCGCCACGGGTTGTCTGGTAGGCATTGATCCCTTCTGCCTGGGGTTTGGCAATCAGGCCGGCAGCCATAACTACTCCTGGGATTGGCACGGCGTGCACCATGTGATGTTGAACACCTGGGCGGGCGAGACGCAGCTTAGCTTTTCGCCGCCATTGGGCGCCAACGGGCTCGAGTGGCTGAAGCGGGATCTGGCGCACTTCGTCGGCAATACAGGCAAGCCGGTGATCCTGTTCCAGCACTACACGATGAATACAACGCGTCCTTACTGGTCCCCGGAAAACAAAAGCGCCTTTCTCGATGTGATCAAGCGCTATAACGTGATTGCCCTCTTCACGGGGCACATCCATGGGTTCGATGTGCAGAACTTCAACAGCACAGTGAATCAGCCCGCAACCGGATCCACCGACGGGCTCGCCAACTACCTCGACGACATCAACGATGGATCGGGCGGGGATTGCGGCGAGAAGAACTGCACGGACGCTGAGGGCGACTTCCTCTCCGTCCAGTTGAGCAACAACTACCTGGATGTGACCGCATATTCATGGAAGGTGAACAGCACCACTGCGCCCAATACTGACATGGGTTTTGGCCCCAATGGAGACCAGGCCACCTGCCGCAAGCGCATCACCTCCAATTACACCGACATCACTTCACAGTTCACAACCAGCATCGACAACGCAGGACGCAAGATCACGATCACAAACAACACGGGCAGCGCGATTGGCGGTCCACTCGCGGTGCGTGTTCTGGGCGTGGGAAACGCAAATGTACTGACCAAATGGGACTTTCTGAACCGGTGCGGCGCTCAGGCCAGCGCGTTGCTGGTCGTGACGGAAACCTCCATGGCCGCCAATGCCACGATCACACTGCCGTTTGAGGCGACCAACGGTGCCAGCCGGCTGATCATCTACCGCCTGGGCGATGCGCTCTCGATCGACAATACGAATCCCGTCGTGGGAGGCGATCCCGTCGATGTGCAGATCAGCACGCTTTCGGGCAAAGCAACGCGCCTCACGGCCACGGTCGATCCCTACACAACCGGCGACACAACGCAGTGGCTCGCGGTGGATCTGTTGCAGAACACCACCCCGGCCACCCTGCGGATGAAGTCCAACATCGGGCTTTCGCGCTATGACCACCTCACCGCCACGGTCACCATCACGAGTGAGGACACGAACATCGCTCCGGTAAAGCTCACCGTGTCGTTGCCACCCGCCTCTCTCAGCATCCAAAGCAATGTGTTGAACGCGAAGCTTCTTTACGATGGCCAGCCGGTGGGCATTCCGTTCAATGCGGTTGTCTCACCCAACAGCCAGCACAAGATCGACATTGAGACGCCGCAGTCGCCATCCACCGGCATCCGCTACCTGTTCAGCAACTGGAGCAATGGCGGCGCCAAGCTGCAGAACCTCACGGTCCCCTTCGGCGGGACCACGCTGACGGCCAACTTCAACACGCTTTATGAAGTGAAGGGCACGATCGCACCAATCGGTGGCGGCAATATCCAGATCCTGACACCCGGGGGGCCGAGTTTCTTCGCGCCGGGGGCGTTCAGCATTAGCGCGACGCCAAACGCTGGCTTTTACTTCGCGGGGTTCACAGGCGATATCGAGTCGACCAGCCCAACCCCCACCATCCAGTTGCGTGGACCAATCAACTACAGCGCCAACTTTTCGCCGAATCCGCTGCTGACGATCAACTCCACCGCCGCGAGCGCGCCCGGCTCGCAGTTGCTCGTCAATGGCGCGCCCCAGCCTTGGCCTTTCAGCCAAGGCTATGCTCCCGGCACCCAGTTGTCACTCGCAGTGCCGGCAATGATCCAGACGGCGCCGGGCGCGCGATTGGTGTTCAAGCAATGGTCAGACGGCAACACGAATGCCTCTCGTACGTTGTCCACCACCACGTCCGCTCAATCGCTGACAGCGCAGTATGAGCAGCAATTCCTCGTAGACCTGACGGTATCGCCAGCAAACGCGGGCACAGTGAGTGGCAGTGGCTGGTTTGCCAGCGGCGCGGGAGCAGTACTCACCGCGACCCCGCAAACGGGCTTCACGTTCACCGGATTCTCGGGGTCGCGCACATCACCCACCAGCCCGCTGGCCTTCAACGTAGGCGCGGCCGAGGCGATCACCGCCAACTTTGCTTCCGCGGCAACACCGATGATCAATGCTTCGCGCAGCGCTGCTTCGGCGGACACGCTGATCGGAGGAGTGCAGTTGCGGTCCTTGCCGCTGCTGATCCGCAACAGCGGCCCGGGTGGCGCGACGAACGTGCAGATTACGGGCATCACCGACATTACGGTGGTGGGCGGCACGGGAGCGGTTACGTCAGCTCTCACCGCACCGATCTCCCTCGGCACGCTTGCCCCCAACGGCTCGGCCAACGCCACTGTTTATCTCGCCTGGCCGCCCACGGCGACGCGCGTACGCCTCACGATCCAGTTCAGCGCGAACGGCGGCGCCTGGCGTGGATCGACCACGCTCAACCTGTTCCGTTAACGGAGGAAACATTCATGAAATCACTCGTTCTTTCACTCATGCTTCTTGTCGGTGGGGTGGCTACGGCCGCCCCACTGATTGAACTCACGCCTGCCGCAAGCCCGCTCGCTGGACAACCCGGGCAGACCGTGGGCTGGGGCTTTCGCGTCACACCAGACCCGACCTATTACACAAGCTTTGTCGGCTCGTTTCTGCTGCTTGAGAGCGGCCCGATGAACAACACCTACGTCGACCGCATTGGCCTGCTCGGTGGGCCGGTGGACTTTGCGCTGGCTCCGGGCAGCCCGGCGTGGGAAGAGGCATTCAGCTTTGAGAACCAGACCGGCGTGGGCTTCTATACGATCGACCCCAATGCTTTGCTGTTCGCGGTGAACACGGGGACGCTGGTGATCCAGTATGAGCTGTACTCCGCCAACCCGGTGACTTGTAGCGATTGCTTTGTGAGCTCAGGCGAGGCGACTTTTGAATACAGCGCGCAAGCAGTGCCTGAGCCGGGCACGTGGATGCTGGCGGCGGCTGGGGTTGTTGCGACAGCGTTAGTACGTCGCAAGGCGTCGTAAAGTCGCTTCAGCCCGATCGACAAACTGCTGCAACTGGCGGCCGGCGGCGACATGTTCGCCCACCGGCCGCCAGTTGCGTAAATGGGTAAAGGCAGCCGCGAGCGAGCCCTCAAGCTCATCGCGCAGATTCTCAAACCAGTAGGCATATTGGCTCCAGATGGCCTTGGCCAGCGCAGGCGTATCAGAGCAGCGGTCGAGCAGTTGCTCAAGCTCGGTCGCGAAATTGAGGAATAGCGTGAATTCAAGCAGCGCCTGGTCAGGCACCTTGCGCTTGTCGTCGGGCTTGGTAAGCCGCTCGATGGCGTTTTCCGGGTCGCGGAGCAAGCCAAGCACATCGTCGAGGTCCCAGCCGCCAATCGTGAAGGAATCGACCATGCGCAGAAAATAGCCATCATCCAGCTCATCGCTAAACTGGCGATCGAGCGCAAGGAATTCAAGGATGCGCTCTGATGGCACCGGAAGTATTGGGGCGGCTGCTACGTCTTCCAGACGGGCGCGCAACTGCTGCGGCAGACGCTGGGGGTAGAAATCGGTGTAGTAGCGGCGAACGTCTTTCTGATTGAGCGTGGCGCGGATCGTCGTCCAGAACTCGCTATCGTCCGGAGGCGGAATGAAGCCCGCCAGCAGGCAGATCTCGAGCACGCCGCATGAGTTCAGAAAAGCATCGAGCCGCGCGCGCTGTTCGATCTCCTCAGCATCGGTGATGGCTTTCTCGCGATAGTCGCGCAGCAACTCGTCGAGCTTGCCCTCGAGCCGCACCATGCGGACGACATCTTCAAAGTTTGCTACCGCGATGTTCATAAGGCCTTCACCAAAAGCTCGAGCGGCTTGCGGTTGTCCGCGCTGGGCTTGCAGATATCGGTGTGATTTGTGCCGGCAATGGCGACCGGGGGTGGATCGAGGGCGAAGGTCTCGTTGCGCACGATCTTCTCGTACTCGGCGATAAAGACGCTGCGCGCCACCAGATGAGGATGCGCCGCGGCGGCCGCGAGTGTGTCTTCGCGGAGCGCCTTGAGCTCGGCGGAATCAGGTCGCAATTGATCGATGAGAGGCGAGGTGAAACGCGCGGCGCTGACAAAGAAGCTCAGCAACGGCAAGCCGCTGGCCGTCTCGAGAGCAAGATCCGCCACAGAGGCGCCACAATGCGCCGGGGCGAACAGAATCAGCCGCGTGCGCGGGGCCCAGGGCCGGCCAAGCCGTGTGGCATCAAGTAGCGCCCGGCGGCTGATGACCGCACCAAGAGAATGGGCAACGATCGCGATCTCGTCGTACCCAAAGCTGGCGGGGCGCTTGGCGGACGCTGGCAGAACCGCATTGAGCAAATCGGCGGGAGCAGTCAGCAGACGATCCAGAAAGTCGCGAAACAGCGACGCGCTGGCCAGCATGTCAGCGCGAATGCCGTCGTAGCCATAGAAGAAAAGGTCACGGTTGGCGCAATCGCCACAGCCGGGCAAGAGCTGGTCAAACTGCCGCCACGTCTTGACCGGGCGTCCCGAGTATCCGTGAATGAACAGCACCGCCCGGCGCTCCGGCGCGGTGGCCAATAGCGCCTCGACATCCTTGTCGGGCCGCTCGGTTTCGCTCAGCTTGCGCAAAGCCAGATGTGTTTGCATCGCGTTCTGGCCACTGATGCTACCAAATGCAAAAGGCGCCCGCAGTGGGCGCCTTTTGCATTGGTGTTGAGAACTGGAGTTAGTTCTTCTTCTTCTTGGCCGGAGCGGCGGCCGGAGCCGACTTCTTGGCATCCGGGTTGGTGTAGGTCGTCTGCACCGTGCCACCCATGGTTTCGATCATCGCCTTGGCGCTGGTGGCAAACTGGCCATCCGGCTTCAGCGAGAGGTACTTTTCAAACGCAGCCGCCGTGCCATCGGGGAAGGTCATCTTGCCCGTCTTGGTATCCACCTGCGCCTTGCCGGTGAGGTAGATGCCGAGCTGGTAGTGAGCGTCAGCGTAGTTGGGGTCGGCTTCGATGGCCTTCTTGAAGGCTTCGCCAGCCGGCTCGTTCTGGCCTGCATTCACCAGCAGCGCGCCGAGGTTGTAGTAGTAACGACCAGCGCCAGCGGGGTCGAGCTGAGCGGCCTTGCCAAGGTTCTCCTGCGCTTCGGGGAACTTGCCCGAGCGGGCGAGCGCCAGCGCATAGTTGTTGTAGTAGGCGGCGTCATCACCCTTGAGGGCAATCGCCTTCTGGAACGCTTCGAGCGACTTCGCATTGAGGGCGTTCTTCTCGTCGCCAGTCTTCGTCTTGGCGAGCCCACCGTAGGCGTCAGCCAGCTGACCGAAGATCACGTGCTGGTTGGCGTCGAGGGCGGCGGCCTTTTCAAACGACTGGATGGCCGCGTCGAAGTTGTTGGCCTTCATCGCTTCCATACCGCCGTTGAAGGCGTCGTTCAGTTCCTTGTTCTTCTTCATGGCTTCCGAGCGTTCCTTGGCCTGCTTTTCGAGAGCGGCCTTCTGTTCGGGAGTCATGTCGCGCGCCATTTCCTGGGTCACGGTGCCGGATTCAGCAGCCTTCTGCATGGCGGCCTGCTGGGCGGCGATCTTGGCGAGGTCGAAGTTGACCGGCACGGGGTCACCGAGGCGCATACGGACGCCCTTCAGCGAATCCACCACTTTGCCGTCGATTTCGCACGACACGTCATAGGTGCCGAGCGGAAGACCAGCGTGGAAGAATTCACCCTTCTTGTTGGTCTTTACCTTATAGTTGCCCTTAATGTCGGTGCGCACGATCTGAATCAGCGCGACGTCCTTGCCGACGGGCTTGCCGTCGGCGCCGGTCACTTTACCTTCAATGGCACCGGTCTGCGAGAAAGCGGGGGTGGCGCTCAGGCCAAGGAACAGGGCGAGTGCAGCACTCCAGCCCACCAGGTTCCGTACAAGATTTTTCATGGGTCTACTCCGAATGTGGTTCCTCAATGAGAATACTACAGCGGGATATTGCCGTGTTTCTTGCGCGGCATCGTATCCACCTTGTTCTCAAGCATGCGCAAGGCACGGATCAGGCGCGGACGCGTTTCTCGGGGCAGGATGACGTCGTCTACATAGCCGCGTTCGGCGGCCACGAAGGGGTTGGCGAACTTTTCTTTGAATTCTTGCACCTTCTCGGTCCTCAACTCCTGTGCGTTTGACGCACGGGCGATCTCGTTGCGGTACACAATATTGACGGCCCCTTCGGCGCCCATCACGGCAATTTCGGCCGTGGGATAAGCGAGATTGATGTCGGTGCGGAGGTGCTTGGACCCCATCACGCAATACGCGCCGCCATAGGCCTTGCGCGTGATCACCGTGATCTTGGGCACGGTGGCTTCCGCGTAGGCGTACAGCAGCTTGGCGCCGTGGCGGATGATACCGCCAAACTCCTGCTCGGTGCCCGGCAGAAAACCCGGCACGTCCTCAAAGGTAATGATCGGGATGTTGAAGGCATCGCAGAAACGCACAAATCGCGCCCCCTTCACGCTCGAATTGATATCGAGGCAACCGGCCAGCACCGCGGGCTGATTAGCGACAATACCAACCGTCTGCCCATCAAGACGCGCGAACCCCGTCACGATGTTTCTCGCGAAGTGTTCGTGCACCTCGCAGAAATCGCCATCGTCGACCACGCGCGTGATGATGTCCTTAATGTCGTAGGGGACGTTCGATTCCTCCGGCACCACGCTGTCGAGGGCGGAATCCATGCGGTCGGCGGGGTCTTCCGTGGGCTTGCGTGGCGCCTCATCGCGATTGTTCTGCGGCAGAAACTCAAACACGCGCCGCACCTGCCGCAGGCAATCCTGATCCGAGGCCGCGAGAAAATGTGCAACGCCCGAGGTGGCATTGTGGGTCATGCCGCCGCCAAGGTCTTCTTTGCTCACCTCCTCATGCGTTACGGTGCGGATGACGTCCGGCCCGGTGACAAACATGTGCGAGGTGCCATCCACCATGAAAATGAAGTCGGTAAGCGCCGGAGAATACACCGCACCACCGGCGCATGGCCCCAGAATCGCCGAGATCTGCGGCACCACCCCCGAGGCGAGCGTATTGCGCAGGAAGATATCCGCATAGCCGGCCAGCGAGACAACGCCTTCCTGGATGCGCGCCCCGCCGGAATCATTGAGGCCGATCACAGGCGCGCCGTTCTTGAGGGCGAGGTCCATAATCTTGCAGATCTTCTGGGCGTTAGTTTCTGACAGCGAGCCGCCCAGCACCGTGAAATCTTGCGCAAAGACGTACACCAGGCGACCGTGGATGTAGCCCCAGCCGGTGACAAACCCGTCGCCATCAAACACCTGCTCGGCCATGCCGAAATCGGTGGCGCGATGGCGCACAAACGTATCGAGCTCTTCAAAAGTGCCCTCGTCGAGCAGAAAGTCCACGCGTTCCCGTGCCGTCAGGCGGCCATTTTGCTTTTGCTTGTGGAGGCGCTCTGGGCCGCCTCCCAGCTTGGCGCTCGCACGACGGCGCTCGAGTTCAGCAGCGGCTTTGTTTTCAGGCATCACGATCTAGTGTAGTAGCCGGAACGCACGCGGATGATGAGCTTGCCGTGCTTCTTTTGTCCCTGCTTGCTGAGGGTTACGCGAATGCGGCGAAACTGGTTGGCCGGCGCATCCGGGGCGTTATAGGTGATGAGATAGCGCTCGCGCAGATTCGCCAGCAGCCGCGAGAATGCCTCGTCGGCGCGATCCGTCCGCAGCACCTCGCCGCCCGTTTCGGCCGAGAGCTTGAAGACGTCTGACCAGGTGAAGTCCGGGTTGCGCGAGGAGGGATCCTTCACTGGCTTGGGCGGCTCGGCGTTCCTGGTCACAATGGAATTCAGCACCGCATCGGCCTCAAACAGTTTCTTGAGCACGTCGTCGTCGGGAACCTTGTAGTTGAGCGCTTTGTTGTCGGTGAGGATGAAGATGGCGCGATGGCCGTCCAACTTTGCATTCTCGACAAAGGCTTGCCCCGCGTCGATGAGCGCGGCATTGATCGAAGTGCCCGAGGGCAAAAGGCCCGGACGTAGCGCCTGATCGATGGCGTTGGAGGCGCGATCCATGTTGCTCGTAAACGGCATCAGGTAATCCGACTCCTTGGCGAAGATCATCACGCCCACTTTGTCTTTGCTTTTGAGGTCACCGAGCAGGGTGCGGGCACGAGTGGCGATCTGCTTGGAGAACTCCCGCATCGACCCCGACACATCCATCAGCAGCAACACATTGAGGGCGGCCTCATCGCGGCCAAAGTAGCTGATCTTGACCGGCTGGCCCTCGTCCTCAATGACGAGATCTTCGGCCGTCAGCGTCGTCACGGGCCCTTTGCCGTCGCTCGCGAGGATGTCCAGCCGCACTTGTGTCACGCGAGAACGGAACGAAACCTCATCCGCCTGTTGACCCGCACCAAGGCCGATCAGACACAATAAGGAAACCACGAGCCTCATGAAGAACATTATCGTCGGCACCGCTGGGCATATCGACCACGGCAAGACCACGCTCGTCAAGGCGCTCACCGGCATCGACACCGATCGCCTCAAAGAAGAGAAGGAACGCGGCATCTCGATCGACCTCGGGTTTGCCAATTTCAAACCCGCCAAGGGCCCCAACATCGCCTTTATCGATGTGCCCGGCCATGAGCGTTTTGTGCGCAACATGCTGGCCGGAGTGAGCGGGATTGACGTTGTGCTGTTTGTGGTCGCCGCCGATGAGGCGATCAAGCCCCAGACGCGAGAACACTTTGAGATCTGCCGGTTGCTCGGCCTCGAGCGTGGCGTGATCGCCATTACCAAGGCGGATCTTGTCGACGAAGAATGGCTGACGCTGGTGCGGCTTGAGCTTGAGGATTTTGTGCGCGGCAGCTTTCTTGAGGGCGCGCCAGCCATTCCGGTAAGCGCCGTAACGGGCCTTGGCATGGAGGCGTTGCTCGCCGCGATTACAAGTGCCGCCAGTGGTCTTTCCGCCCGTGACACCCAGCGGCCACCACGGCTGCCGATTGATCGCGCCTTTGTAATGAAGGGCCATGGCACGGTCGTAACGGGCACTTTGCGCGAAGGCAAGCTTGCCGTTGAAAGCGAAGTCGAACTGTATCCTTCAGGGCGACGCGTGCGGGTGCGGGGGTTGCAGGTGCATGGGGCCGCCGTAAAGGAAGCCTTTGCCGGTCAACGCACAGCCGTCAATCTTGCCGGCATTGAGGCTAGCGATGTCACCCGTGGGCTGGTGGCCGCGCCAGGCGATCTGTTTGAACCCGTGCGCGTGTTTGACGCCGAGATCCAGTTGCTCTCGAGCGCACGCGCCATACGCGACCGGGCCCGGGTGCATTTTCATACCGGAACCATGGAATCGCTGGCCGAGATCCGCGTGCTCGACGAGCGGCGCGTAATCGAGCCGGGCCAATCCGCCTTTGCCCGAGTTGTGCTGGAAGCGCCGACGCTGATCCTGCCCGGGGATCGCTTTATCCTGCGCAGCTTCTCACCGGTGATCACCATCGCCGGCGGCAGTGTGCTCGAACTGCATCCTGATGCCGTACGCATGCGGCGCAAGGGCGCCGTCGAGCGCCTGCGCCAGTGGCAGAGCGCCAGTGAAGCGCAACGGCTGCTGACGCTGCTCAATGAGCGCCCGATGGGCATGGCGCTGGTGGATGCCCGGCGCCGGCTTGGAACTCTGCCGGCCACCATGCCAGCGGAAGCCCTCACGATCGGCAACTGGCTGGTGGCAACTGCCAACCTGAAACCCATCGCCAGACAACTGGTGGATCGCCTGCGCGAGTATCACCGCGAGCATCCGCTCGAGCCTGGTCTTTCGCGTGAGGCGTTGCGCAGTGGCCTGCTGGCGGGCGCGCCCGCCGGCGTAATGGACGCATTGCTGCGACTGGCCCCGGCTGTAAAGGCTGAGGGCGACCTGCTGCGGCTCGAAAGCCACAAAGTGCAACTGGCCGGGGCGGACGATGCCGCCTCGCAAACGATCGAGAAGGCCTTTCTCGATGCGGGCCTCGCCGTGCCAGCGGTGGATGAGGTGTTGCGTTCGACCGGCATGGAAACCTCGCGCGCCAAGGCCGTCCTCGCAGTGTTGCTGCGAGCGGGCAAGCTGGTTCGCGTAGGCCAGGAACTGGTGTTTCACTCTAGTCCACTCAGTGACCTGAGGGAGATGCTCAAGCAGCGCAAGGGGCAGACCTTCGGCGTTGTGGAGTTTAAAGACTGGACATCGGTCTCCCGCAAGTACGCGATTCCGCTGCTTGAGTACTTCGATCGCGAGAAAATCACTCGCCGGGTCGGCGATCAACGTGTAGTTCTCTAAAGGATCATCAACCTGTCCGATGAGGACAGGGAAGTGGAAGGATCCCGATTCGAACTGCCGGAAATGCCGGTACTCTTGCTTAGCCTTCCCCATGAGCTGGGGAGAGCCCTGCCAGTCAGCGACTGGCGGGACTTCCTGTCGCAGCTCAACGACGCCGTTTTTGCCTGTCAGAGCGCCGAAGAAGCCCTGGCCGTGGCAGAAGAATGTCGCAAACTGGGCACACCGCTCGGCCTGGTGGTTCTACTTTCAGATTGTTGGCATCGGGATCTGGCGCGCGCCATTACGGCGTTTCTCGAAGCCGAGGGCAACCGGCCCTTGCCGATCTTCATTGCCTGCCTTGAGTATCACCGCCAGAATGTCTATGACGCGCTCGGCATTGGGGCGCAGGACTTCTTTTCCACTCCCTGGGATTGGGATCTCGTCGCCGGCAAGGCCCGGCGCGCCCTGCATGATTCGGCAATGGGCTTTCAGATGGCGTCAGACCGGCGTCATGCCGAGCTGTTGCTCGAGCAACACAAGCAAACCGTTCATGCGCAGGATCTGTGGCGGCTCGATCTGCGCACCCGCACGATCGACTTCAGCCAGAACTTTCGCAATCTGTGTGGCTTTAGCGCAAGCGAGGTGAGCGGCACGCTCGATGAATGCCTGACGTTGATTCATCCGCTCGATCTTTCTCGGCTCAGCTCGGCCATGAGTGGCAACGACTGGCGCGCGCTGCCAGAGGAACTCAACTTCGAGTTCCGCCTGCGCCATCGTGACGGGGGCTGGCGCTGGGTGCTGCTGCGCGGGCGGCTGGAGCGTGACGAGTTTGGCGACATCATTGCGATCAGCGGCTCGCACACGGACATCACCGAGGCGAAAACGATGGACCCGGTTACCGGCCTCGCCAATCGCTTTCAGTTTGAGGACTGGCTCGAAGACGTTCATCAAGATTGCGAGGATATGGGCCTGGCCCTGTTTCTGGTGGGCATCGATCGTTTTGGCCTGATCCGCGATTCATTGGGACAGAGCGTGGCCAATCAGTTGCTGCGCCTGGCCGGCGAGCGCTTGCGCGATTCGCTGACGGCGGGCGATCGCTCGAGCCGCGAGTGGCTGCTGGCGCGCGTCAGTGATGATGAGTTTGCGATTGCGCTGCCGGGCATTCAATCCGCCGAAACGGCATACCTGATCTCCGAACGGCTGCAATCAGTCATGGCCAAAGGCATCTGGCTGCAGGGCAGCGAGCTGTTCTTGTCCACAAGCCTCGGGTTTGTCTTGCGCGAGGATCGGCGCCGGGCCGACGAGATCTGGCGCGATGCCGAGATTGCGCTGCATTCGGCGCGCAGTGATGGCGGCAATCGTATCGTGCAGTTCGACCGCGAGATGCGCGAGAACGTACTCGAGCGCATGTCGTTTGAGAACGAGCTGAAGCGGGCCATCGAGCAATGGGAATTTGAGCTTTACTACCAGCCCAAGGTGGATCTCCAGACCGAACGCATCATCGGCTTTGAGGCGCTGCTGCGGTGGCGACATCCGGTGAAGGGCATCATCCCCCCGCGCAACTTCATCCAGATCGCCGAAGAAAGTGGCCTGATCATTCCGATCGGCATCCGTGCGGTGCGTGAGGCTTGCGAACGGGTAAAGCGCTGGCAGGAGATGTTCCCGCAGCCAAAGCCTCTTGAGATCAGCGTGAATCTGAGCGTGCGGCAGTTCCAGGACCGGCATCTGCTCGAGGAGATCCGCAAGATTCTCTCCGAGACGCAGATTCCGCCCGCCACGCTGCAGTTTGAAGTGACCGAGAGCGTGTTGGTGCAGGACCCGGCGCAGGCCCTGGAACTGGTGACCGAGCTGCGACAGATGGGTGTGGGGTTGAAGATCGATGACTTCGGCACCGGCTACTCATCGCTCAGCTACCTGCACAAGCTGCCGTTCGATACGCTCAAGATCGATCGTTCGTTCATCAGCTCGATGGTGGAAGATCATGCCGCCTATGAGATCGTGCGCGCGATTATTCTGCTGGCGGGCAGCCTGGGGCTGCATGTGGTGGCGGAGGGGATTGAGACGCGGCTGCAAGCCGATGAGCTGCGCAATCTGGGTTGTGGCTTTGGGCAGGGCTATCTGTATGCCCCACCACTGACGGCGGAGGCGGCGGGCAAAATGCTGGCCGCGCAGACCACGGTGGCACGTACTCGCGATAACAGTTAGGCGCCTTCGCGAATCGCGCTCACGACAGTGCACTCTTCGCCACGCTTGCCGCGACAGGGTTCGCTCAGCAGAGCTTCCATGCGTGCGGCGAGCGCCTGATACTCGGCAATCTTGCGACGCAGCTCAACCAGCTTGCGCTCGGCAAGCTCACAGGTAGTGGCGCAATTTGTTGAGCCCACCTCGAGGGATTCCGCCAGTTGCGCGCCTTCGGCGAGAGTAAAGCCAAACTGCTGACATTGCTTCAGAAAGCGAATGCGTTCGACGTGCTTCTCGCTGTACTGCCGGTAACCGTTCTTTGGCTTGGCTGGCTGCGCGACGAGGCCTTCACGTTCGTAGTAACGAATCGTCTCTACGCCCACTCCGGCTCGTCGCGCGGCTTCAGCAATGGTCATACCTTGATTGTCTTGCAACAATCGCAGGCACAGTTCGGATCACCGCAGGGGCAGGATCCGCAGCAGGAACAGGTTTTGGTCTTCATGCCTTAATTCTCCGGGCCGTATCAAGGTACGGAGTCAAGAGATTATTTTGCCCGAAGTGTGCCGAGGCCACCATCGACGCCAAACAGCTGCCCGGTCACCCAGGCATTGGCCGGGTCGACGAGGAAGGCGATCATCCGGGCAACGTCTTCGGGCTTGCCAATGCGACCAAGGGCGTGCATCGCGGTGGACGCCTTGAGGGCCATCTCGTTGCTGGTGATGCGGCTCGCGAGGGGCGTGTCGACGAGGCCGGGGGCCACTACATTGACGCGAATATTGCGCGGCGCATAGGTGGCCGCCGCCGCCAGCGCCATACCGGTAACGCCAGCCTTGGCCGCGGCAATGGCTTCATGATTGGCATAGCCGATTCGTGCCGCCGCCGTTGAGACCAACACCACCGAGCCCCCCTGCGGCATGTTGCGCGCGGCCGCCCGCAAGCAGACAAAGGCCGTCTTCAGGTTGGTGTCAATCGTCTGCTGGAACTCCGCCTCGCTTGTCAGGTGAGCGGGCTTGAGCAGAATGCTGCCGGCGCAATTGACCACCGCATCGACAGGACCAAACGAACCCACCGCGGCTTCAACCGCTTCGAGGTTGGTCAGATCGAGCGGCACATACTGCCCCCCGATCTCGCCGCACAGCGCGGCAAGCTTGTCACCATTGCGCCCCAGCAGCAGCAGCTCATGTCCAGCCGCCGCCAACTGCCGCGCCAGCGCTGACCCTACGCCGCCGTAAGCGGCTCCGATTACTGTTTTCATTGATATCGTTCCCTGATCTGATCTGCCTGTTGGCTGATGGCGGCCTTCTTGGCCGGGGCGATGCGGACGAGGTTGCGCAACTGCATGTCCATGCGCCCCACTTTGCCCAGCCGCTGCTCATGCCGCATCAGAAAGTCCCAATAAAGCGTGGTGAACGGGCATGCCTTTTCGCCCACGCTCTCGGCAGGATCGTACTGGCAATGCCCGCAATAGTTGGACATGCGCTGGATGTACTTGCCGCTCGCCGCATAAGGCTTGGAGGCCATGATGCCCCCGTCGCCAAACTGGCTCATGCCGAGCGTGTTGGGCAACTCCACCCATTCCACGGCATCTACATAAACAGCGAGATACCACTCGTGCACCCGCCGCGGATCGACGCCCAGCAGCAGCGTGAAAAGCCCCGTCACCATAAGCCGCTGGATGTGATGCGCGTAGCCATGCTCCAGAGTTTGGCCAATCGCCTGGCGCAGGCATTCCATCTCGGTATTGCCATCCCAGAAAAACGCCGGCAGTGGCTGCGTCGCCTCGAGCGCGTTCTTTTCGAGATACTCCGGCATATGCAGCCAGTAGATGCCACGAACGTATTCGCGCCAGCCAAGGATCTGGCGGATAAAACCCTCAACGGCTTCGAGCGGGGCCTTCCCACGCTCCCAGGCGTCCTGGGCGGCGACACAGGCCTCTCGTGGGTCGAGCAGCTTCAGATTCAATGCCGCGGAGATGCGCGAGTGGTAAAGCCACGGCTCACCGGTCCACATGGCATCCTGATACAGCCCGAAGTAAGGCAGACGGTTCTCGATAAAGTCATGGAGCGCCGCGCGGGCCTCGGCAGCGGTTAGCGGCCAGGAGAAAGACTTGAGGTTGCCCGGGTGGCTGGCGAAGCGCTTTTCGACAAGCGCGATCACCTCACGCGTGATGGCGTCAGGCTTGAACTCAAGCGGCGCGGGCAGCAGGCCCGGCCCCGACTTCGGAAAGCTGCCGCGATTCTCCGAGTCAAAATTCCATGCCCCACCCGCCGGCTCACCCTTGTCCATCAGGTAACCATACCGCCGGCGCATCTCACGGTAGAAATACTCCATGCGCAACTGCTTGCGACCGCGCGCATGCTCGCGAAAGTCATCGACAGAGCTCATGAAGTGGCGGTCGGCGCGGATCTCAATCTTCGGCCCCAGAGCCAACAGGTCTTCGCGCAGTCGATACTCGCCAGGCTCGACGACGATCACGCGCTCGGGCTTGAGCTTTGTCATGCTGCGCTTGAGCAGCGAGGCGATGGTGGCATCTGCCGGGTTGTCTTCAAGCGCGTGGTAATCCACCGTAAAGCCGCGGTCCCGCAAGGCATCGCGAAAGTGGCGCATCGCAGCCAAAAAGATGGTGATGCGCGCCTTGTGCGACCACACGTACTCGCTCTCGGCGGCCACTTCGGCCATCCAGACGCGGTCTTGCCGCGGGTCAAATCCATCAAAAGCCGCGCTCCCGGCGTCCAGTTGATCGCCGAGTATCACCACCAGATTCACATTTCAGGGATGCCGCCCGGCGGCCAGCGGAAGCAATAAAAAAGGGGAGACCTGACCGCTTGCGCGACAGACCTCCCAGTCGGTAAAAGAACTTGTGAGCCAGGAATGGCGTCACAGCGTGAATTGCTGTGCACGTGCGCGAGAGCGCTCTTCGTCACGCGTGCAAAGTTGTTATGGCAAACAATTACGCTGTGACGGCCATATCTTGGCTGGGGGGTGGAACGGGAACGACGGGCTTGTCTTTTTCACCCGCGTTGAACTTGACGCTAACCAGCTTGGAGACCCCCGCCTCCTGCATCGTGACGCCATACATCGTGCTCGATGCTTCCATCGTGCGTTTGGCGTGCGTGATGAAGATGAACTGCGTGTTGTCAGACATCTCTTTCACCAGCTTGGTCAGACGAATAATGTTGGCCTCATCGAGCGGCGCATCGACTTCGTCGAGAACGCAGAACGGGCTGGGCTGATACTTGAAGATCGCCATGAGCAGCGCCATGGCCGTCATCGCCCGCTCACCACCGCTCAGCAGCAGCACGTTCTGGAGGCGCTTGCCGGGGGGCGAGGCAACGATGTCGATGCCGCTCTCATTGACGTTCGTCGGGTCAGTCAGGCGCATTTCGCCCGAGCCGCCGTTGAACAGAATCTGATACATGCCACGGAAGTACTCGTTGATCTTGTCGAAGGCTTCCTGGAAGCGCTTCTTCGATTCGACGTCGATTTCCTGAATGGCCTTTTCGGTGTCGCGGATCGAGTCGAGCAGGTCCTGACGCTGGGTATTGAGGAAGTCGTAGCGCTGCTGCGACTCTTCGTATTCCTGCAGCGCGTCGGGATTGACAGGCCCAAGGGCCTCGATCTTGCGGCGCACTTCGGTGTACTTCTCTTCGGCGTCGGCCAGTTGCATCTCGTCGAGCACGGTTTCTTCCTGCGCGGCGAGTTCAGCAACAGCAATGCCAAGCTCCTTCTGGCAGGTTTCTTCGAGGTGACGAATGTCGCTCTGCTTGCGAACGAGGTCGACTTCAGCGTGCTGGCGCTTCTCGGAGACGCCGGCGACATTCTGGCGCATCGTGCGCAAGTCTTCTTCGTTGGCGGCGAGCTGGCCCTTGACCTCGGCTTCGTCTTTGGCGAGAGCGGCAACGCCTTCTTTGGCGGATTCGATCTGCGTGGCGAGATCGGTGGCGCGCTGGTCGAGCTCGATGTTGTCATTGAGCAACTGGGCGCGCTGTACGCCGAGACGTTCGATTTCGCCCGCGAGGAATTCCTTGCGGCGGCCCTGCTCGTTGAGCGTGTTGTTCAAGCGCTGTACGGTGCCGTTGGCATTGCGCAGGCGTTCTTCGCTGCTGGCGAGAGAAGCGCGCAGTGACGAATGCTCCTCGTTGGCGCTGTTGTACTGCTGCTGCAGTTGTTCGAGAGCGCCACGTTCGGTTTCCAGAGCAGCTTCAAGCGCGGCCCGGGCGGCGTCCTTCTCGGTGCTGCCCTTCTCGAGGCTTTCCCGCAGTTCCGCGAGGCGCTTGCCTTCACCGGCAAGACGGTCCAGTTCCACGCGCGCGTTCGACAGGAACCGCGCGGCACGCTGCATGTCGTTGGCCAGCTGACGCTGCTCCTGGTCGAGCACAAGAGCGCTCTTTTCTTCCTGCTGCTGTTCCTGACGCAGCTTTTCGAGGTCGGCCGCGAGGGCGGCCTGTTCTGCTTCGAGCTGCTGCAGGCGCGTGTTCGATTGCTCGAGTTCAAGCTGCTTCTGCTGGTGCTGGGTGTTGAGTTCCTTGAGCTCGCGCTTCAGAGCGAGCGGCCCCGACGAGCTCTTCTTGCCGCCGGTCACGGCATAGCCGTGGTAGCAAACGCCGTCGGGCAACAGGAAGTACACGTCGGGATATTGCAGCGCCAGCCGTTGCGCGGCTTCATGATTCTCGGCAAGGAAGCAACGCGTGATGCGCGGCAACACCTCGGCCGGGGCATAGCTGAAGCCGTTGGTCACTTTGAGCACGTCGCTCAGCCGACCCACGATTCCAGTCTCCGGACCTACTGGTGGCTCCTCAACACGGCCACGGGCAAAACTGGAATCGGGATCGGGATGGACGAGGAAAGTGGCCCGACCTTCGAGATCCTGCTTCATCAGCCGGATACCAGTTTGCGCATCGTCCCAGGCCTTCACCACCACGTATTCGAGCTCTTCGATAAGAAACTCTTCGGTGGCTTTTTCATACGCCGCATCGACTTCGATGAAGTCGGCCAGCACACCCATCGGCTTGATGCTGGCGCTGCCCTTGTCGATGGCGGTGAACAGACGCTTCACCGAATCGGTCGTGTAGCTGCGGTGGTTGATGATGTCTTCGAGCGAATCACGACGGGCCTTGAGGCGTGAGGTTTCCGTGCGGAGTACGTCCTGCTGGCGACGGGTCTCGTTTACCTGCTGGCGACGGGTGTTCAATTCCGATTCCACATACTTGCGGCGATCGGCAATCGTCTCGAGCGTCATCTGGCGGGCCGAGAGCTTTTCGCTCAACTCGGCACGCACCTTTTCGAGGCGCTCGGTCTCGGCCTGCGCTTCGGTTTCTTCTCTGGTGGCGCGTTCGATGTTCTTGGCCACGCCCTGCTGCTGCGTCTCCACCTGCGTCAACTGGTTGCGCAGACGGTTGGCTTCGCCGAGCAACGTAAAGATCTGCTGGCGATTGCGCTCGAGCTGGCTGGTGCGCTCGCGCAACTGCTGTGAGAGCGCGTCGCGCTGCTTGGTCTTCTCTTCCACCTGGGCACGCAGCGAGACGGCCTGCTCGTTGAGTTCGGCGGCTTCTTTCTGCGCGGTTTCCATCTCGCCGCGGATCTCGGTGAGGCGCGTTTCGAGGTTGGCTACTTCGGCTTCGCCCGTGGCGAGGCGCTGGTCGATATTGGCGATTTGCTGGGACTGGCTCGACAGCTTGCCGCGGGTGCGCTCGGCTTCGAGTTCGAGCTCACCCAGCGCCTTGCGGGCTGCGGTCAGCGCCGACTCGATCTCGTAGAATCGCGCCTGCATTTTCTGTTGAGCCTCGTCCTGCGTTGCGAGGGAGGCGGCCAATTCGTTGTATGCCGTGGTGGCTTCGCCCAGTTCGAGCGCCACCTTGGCGGCTTCGCGCTCAAGCACGCGGAAGCGGTTGGAAAGAACAAGTTTGATGTGCGCGTCGAGCTCGGTCTTGAGCTCTTCGTAACGCTTGGCCTTGGCGGCTTGGCGCTTGAGGCTGCCGACCTGACGGCCCACTTCTTCGAGGATGTCAAAAACGCGATTCAGATTCTGGCGGGCGCTCTCAAGGCGGCTCTCGGCCAGACGACGGCGTGTTTTGAACTTCGTAACACCAGCAGCTTCTTCGATGATGGAGCGCCGATCCATCGGTTTATTCGAAAGGATCTGACCAATGCGGCCCTGCTCAATAATCGCGTAGCTCTCCGGACCAAGGCCCGAGCCCATGAAGACATCCTGGATGTCGCGCAGGCGCGCGAGCTTGCCATCGATCAGATATTCGCTATCGCCAGAGCGATACAGGCGGCGCGTGATCGTGATCTCGCGCGGGCCCTTGGGCTTGGGCTCTTCGCCTTCCGGCGTTTCGTCGGTGCGCTCGGACGGCAGCACTCTTTCGAGGTAGGACCCATCGTTGTCGACAAGGGTCATCGTCACGCTCGCCATGCCGAGCGGCTTGCGATCTTTGGTACCGGCAAAGATCACGTCTTCCATTCTGCCGCCGCGCAAACTCTTGGCGGATTGTTCACCGAGCACCCAACTAATGGCGTCGCTCAGATTCGACTTGCCGCAACCGTTCGGGCCCACAATGGCCGCCACGCCTTCGCCATGAAAGCGCATTTCAGTGCGATCGCAGAACGACTTAAAGCCCTGCAATTCCAAGCGTTTCAGTTTGAGCAATGGAGTTTCCCCTCGCAGAATAGAACTTCACCTGACCGCGAACATTCCCGCACAGGGAAAGGCAGTCGGCACTCGGGGGGGAGTGAAACCATGTTGGCACAGGAGTTGAGCCAAGTAAAGCGTGATCCTGCATCTTGCGGTCCAAAAGTTTATTCACACAACATCTTGTAGTTAAACGAATCTTTACACAATTACACTCCTCTCCCTTATAAAATTGCGCTGCTATGTTGCTCAGAGCTTTGTCTCTTCTGTCCCTCTGCGCCCTGATGTACGCGCAAGAGTTTCGCTCCACACTTTCGGGTCGTGTCACCGACCCATCCGGCGCCGCGATTGTCGGCGCAACGGTAATCGCCACAGAAACCAACACCAATGCCAAGTCTGAGGTCAAAACCAGCGCTGCTGGCGAGTACACCTTGCCCTTTCTCGCCCCCGGCGGCTATCAGCTTTCAGTTGAGGCCGCGGGATTTAAGAAGTACACGCAAAGCGGGATCACCATCGGCACCAACGTGCGCGTTTCGCAGGACGTTGTGCTGCAAGTCGGCAGCCAGGCCGAAAGCGTAACGGTGACCGCCGACGTTGCCCTGCTTTCAACCGCAACGGCCAGCGTCGGGCAGGTGATCTCTTCTTCGCAGATCGAAAACATGCCGATGAACGGCCGAACGGCGCTTACGCTTGCCCAGCTTGCCTATGGCGTTACCCCGGCCAGCGACCCGCGTTTCACGCGGCCCTTCGACAATGGCGGCCCCGCCGGTTTCTCGATGGGTGGCGGCCAGTCGCAGAGCAATGAACTGCTGCTTGACGGCGCGCCGGACATGACGCGCAATCGTCGCGTAGCCTACAACCCGCCGGTGGATTCCGTTGCGGAAGTGAAGGTCGAAGCCTTCCAGCCCGATGCGGCTTATGGCAACACGAGCGGTGGCACGGTGAACGTCGTCATGAAGGGCGGCACCAATGAGTTCCACGGCAGCCTTTACGAGTTCCATCAGAATTCTGCGCTTAAGGCGACTCCGTTCTTCACGAATGCAGCCGGCCAGCTCAAGCCCGTGACGCGCTTCAACCAGTACGGTGGCTCGCTCGGCGGTCCGGTATGGATCCCGAAGCTAATCAACGGCAAGAACAAGCTGTTTTTCTTCTTCACCTACGAAGGCATCAAGCAGAGTGAGCCCGAGCCGACGTTCTCGACGATTCCGTCGGAAGCCCAGCGCAGGGGTGATTTCAGCGCACTCACGTCGCAGGGCGTCACAATTTACGACCCTTCGACCGGCGTGCTGAACAACGGCATCATCACTCGCCAGCCCTTCCCGAACAACATCATCCCGAGCAATCGCATCAGCCCGATTGCGACCTCGATCCTCAACTACCTGCCGGCGCCGAACGCCACCGGTTCGGCAATCGGACAAAACAACCGCTTTGATAACGCCGTTCGCAGCGACAACTTCTCCAGCTACGTCGGCCGCATCGACTACAACGTTTCGGACCGCCACAAGTTCTTCTTCAACATGCGGCAGAACGATCGCGTTGAGAACCGTGGCAATCGCTACAACAACATCGTCTCGGGCAACTTCCTGAGCCGCGTCAATTGGGGCATGCTGTTCGACGACGTCTACACCGTCACGCCCACGTTGCTCGTCAATACGCGCTTCAACTGGAATCGCTTTGTTGAAGGCAACATCCGCCCGTCGGACGGATTCGACTTCACATCGCTCGGCCTGCCCGCATCGCTGAAGAGCAGCAGCACGAAGAATGTGTTTCCGCGTATCGATTTTCCGGACAACACCTTCAGCGACTTTGGAGACTCCGGTGGCGATTCGACGCCATTTGATACCTACCAATTGTTTGAGAACATCACCAAGATCGCCGGCAAGCATACGCTCAAGTTTGGCGCTGACATTCGCAAGCAGATTGAAAGCTCCAACAGCTTCGGCAACTCAAGCGGCATCTACACCTTCGCCTCTGACTGGACGCGGGCTGCATCGAATGCCGCCGCGGCCCGCATCGGCCAGGAACTCGCCTCAATGCTGCTCGGGCTCCCGACTGGTGGCAACTTCCAGGTCAACACGTCGCGTACCAATCAGGCTTTCTACTACGCGTTCTTCCTGCAGGATGACTTCCGCCTGAAGAACAACCTCACGCTCAACCTTGGCCTGCGTTACGAAACCGAAACAGGCACCACCGAGCGCTGGAATCGCACAACGGCCGGCTTCGACCCCAATGCCAAGTCGAGCATCGTGGATCAAGCCATTGCCAACTACGCAGCCCAGCCGAGTTCACTTCTGCCCGCGTCGGCATTCAACCCGCGCGGCGGTATCTACTTCGCTTCGCCCGATCGGCGCACGATCTATGATCCGTACCGCTTCGGCTTCAGCCCGCGCTTTGGCTTGAGCTGGCAACCCGGGTTTGCCAAGGGCCTCGTAGTCCGTGG
>CAZBTA010000001.1:0-13485 GCA_964494515.1 uncultured Bryobacter sp. | reverse complement strand
GGCAAGGATTCGGTGATTGAAATCGGCTATATCGGGTCCAATGCCACGCGCATCCCCGAGACGCGCAACCTCAACTTCGTCCCGAATCAGTACCTGTCGACGAGCTTGACCCGCGATCAGGCCACCATTACACGCAACGCCACGGTGGTGCCGAATCCGTTCCGCGGCTTGCTGCCGGGCACGGGTCTGAATGGCAACACGTTTGCGCAGGAGAATCTGCTGCGGGCATACCCGCAGTTTAATGGGAACGCTGGTGTGAGCATCGACAGCCAACCCAACGGTTACTCACGCTTCCACATGCTGCAAGCACGCTATGAGAAGCGGTTCTCCAGCGGCTTGCAGTTCCTCGCCAACTACCAGTGGTCGAAGATGATGGAAGCCACCAACCGCCTCAACGAGGGCGACTCGCAGATGCAGTATCGCGTCGCTGGCGAAGATCGTCCGCAGCGCTTTGTCTTCTCGGGTAGCTATGAGCTCCCCTTCGGTAAAGGCAAGACCTTCCTCGGCAATGCGAGCCCGTTGGCCAATCGCGTGGTGAGCGGCTGGCAGATCAACTCGATCTACAGCTTCCAGAGTGGTGGCCCGATCGAGTTTGGCAACGTCATCTACTACGGTGGCGCGCTCAACTGGAACGCTCGCAATCTCAACCAGGTCTTCGACGTGACGCGCTTTGAGCGTGCCGCCGCCAACCAGTTGGGTGCGAATGTTCGCTACTTCCCGCAGGCGTTCCCGGCCTACCGTGGCGACTTCATCAACAACATCGACATCTCGCTGTTCAAGAACATCCAGATCGTCGAGCGGCTCACGGCCCAGTTCCGTGTGGAGAGCTTTAACGCGTTCAACCACACGATCTTTAATGGCCCTGACACCAACCCGACCAGCGGCAACTTCGGACGCATCACCAGCGCTTCGAATCTGCCGCGCACTTACCAGTTGGCCCTGCGCCTGCGCTGGTAGTTGATCATCCACACAAAACGAAAAGGGCCCGCCCGTCATTGCGACGAGCGGGCTTTTTCTATTGACAGGTTTCGCCCGTAGGCTCGCCGGATATGGGGCTGGGCTTGCGGTCCTCATCGAGGACAAAGCAGGCTCGATCAACCTTGCGACGCAAGACGATCTCCACCATCATCGTTTCGTTCGGGCGCAGCACCGCGCCGAGGTCCGATGGCGGAATGAACGCCCGTTCGTAGCGCACAAGGCCGGCATCGGGCCGAGCCAGCACTTCAATACCAATGGGAATGCCCGCCATGCGCGAGTGATCGAGGTAATACGTCAAGCGGTGAGGGCTCTTCTTGTTGCGTTGCCGGTCGCGAAAGAATCCCTTGGGCAACGCGTCTGGTGAAGCGTTGCTGCCAGCGGTGAACAACAGATCGTAGTCTTCCACCGGTTGGCCTTCGTCGTCCACAACACGCAAAACCAGCATCGAGTAGCGCGAGCGGGCGGGCGCCTGATTGAACTCATCGCGAATGGCTTCGTAATCGGCTTCGTTCCGCACAAGAAGGCACTTCAACACGGCATCCACCGTTGGGTGATCTCCCATGAGCTGAACGCTGTTCATGATGCCGCGCTCGGCGCCACCATGTGAGCGGCCTTCGACAATGCGCAACGCAGTGTCTTCGCTACGCTTCCAGGCCACCGGCTTCAACTCGCCGCTTTCGCGTGATTGCTCGAGGCGGACGTAGTCGTAGTTGAGATTGGCAGCCGCCACGCGCACCACGCCGTCGGATCCGGGCTCACCCGTGTAGGAGTTGAGGTGGTCATAGAGCTTCGGATCAATTGTTTCGCCGGTCAGCACGAACGGCCAGGTGCCCCGATCCATCGCACCGCGCTCCATCCATTTGAGGTTCAGCATCCATTGCTCTTCGCTGCCAAGCTCAAGCCAGTCGAGCACGCGCTGGCCGGGTTCGACCGATTCGAAGAACGCCTTGATGCGGCCCAGCCGCCCCTTGCCGAGTTGCGCCAGCGCCGAGCCATGATTGGCGGGGGCGAGCATCACCAGATGCGAAACGGCCGTGCTGTCATAGCGCGCCATGTAGTTGCGCACCAGCGGGCCACCTGTCGAGTGGGTAATGCAGGCAAAGCGCTTCAGACCCTTCTCTCTTACGGCCGCGTCCATGGCGCGGCTCAGGTCATCGAGAGTCACCGAGTCGTTGAAGCTGACATACTTGCCAAGGTAAATGTGGTCCGTGCGGACCTCATGGCCACGGCGGGCCATTTCCTGCTCAATCCGAGTGGGCAGTTCGCCATACGTAGCAGTGTTGCGAACGCTGTATCCGTGTACAAAAACGACATCCATTGCGAGCCCAAGCTCGCAACTGCCCCAATGCACTTCCGTGCGCATTGCGCCTATCTGTTGCAAACAAAAGCACAAAAAACTCGAAAATTTCTGTGAACGGCGATTTACCCTAAATGGTGCCGATGCATTCTCTCCTCCTGCTGTTTCTCGCGGCAACCCTCCCCACCGCCGATGGCTATCGCGGCATCTGGTACATGAACCAACCCACCAAGGACGAGTTCGTCTACAAGTACTCAGGCGGCTTTGCGACCTACCCGCAGCAGCAATCGCCCATTGCCATCTATTCGAAGACCGCCAACAAGACGTTCTTCGTCTATGGCGGAGTGGAACGTGGCAAGAATGAGCTGCTGCACATGGTCTCCTACTACGACCACAAAACTGGCCTTGTCCCCCGCCCCACCATCCTGCTGAACAAGAAGACCGATGACGCGCATGACAACCCTGTCATGTCGATCGATGAAGCCGGGCACATCTGGGTGTTCTCCAATTCGCATGGCGAATCGCGGCCATCGTTCATCCATCGCTCGCGCCAGCCTTACGACATCACCGACTTTGAGCTGATCGAGACGTCCAACTTCTCCTACGGCCACCCCTGGTACCACCCCGGAAAAGGGTTTCTCTTTCTCCACACGCTGTACGAGAACAAAGGTCGCAGCATGTATTGGCGCTCGAGCAAAGACGGCCGCACATGGACGCCCCCCGCTCTGCTGGCGCGCATGGAACTTGGCCATTACCAGATCACCGCTCATGCCAATGGCAAGTCCGCCACCGCTTTCAACATGCACCCCACCGTGGGCGGCCTGAACGCGCGCACCAATCTGTACTACCTCGAGACCAGCGATCTGGGCCAAAGCTGGCAAACCGTACGTGGCGAGAAGCTCACCCCACCGCTCACCACCCACCAGCCCACCGCTCTCGTTCACGACTATCGTGCCGCCAACCGACTTGTCTATCTCAAAGACATCAACTTCGACGCCAAGGGCCGCCCCGTTATCCTGTACCTCACGAGCGCAAGCTTCGAGCCTGGCCCCAAGGGGGAACCGCGCCTGTGGCATACCGCACACTGGAACGGGCGTGAATGGGTGATTCGCGACTTCACGCGCTCTGACCACAACTACGATTACGGCTCGCTGTCGATTGAAGCCGATGGCGAATGGCGCATCGTTGCGCCCACCGCGCCCGGCCCCGCGCCGCAGTCGACGGGTGGCGACATGGTGCTTTGGTCGAGCCGCGATGAAGGCGCCACCTGGCAGAGGCTCAAGCGCCTTACCGCCGCCCCCGAGCGCAATCACACTTATGCCCGTCGCCCAGTCGATGCGCATCCTGATTTCTACCGCCTTTGGGCCGACGGCAGTACGCTGAAGCCCAGCGAATCAGCACTCTTCTTCACCGATCGTGCTGGCTCGGCTGTGTGGCGTTTGCCGCTCAACATGAGCGCCGCCTTCGCGCGCCCCGAGCGCATCGACACGCCTGCACCGGCTGCGATAGAGGAAGCCACGATCGCCCAGATCCACGCCGCCCTGCGCGCCGGCGAGCTCACCTGCGAAGGCCTTGTGGCGCATTATCTGCGCCGCATCAGCGCCTACGACAAGAATGGCCCCGCGCTCAACGCCATCATCCGCACCAACCCCAAAGCCCTGGCGGAAGCGGCCGCGCTCGACCGCGCGCAGAAGTGGACCGGCCCGCTGCATTGCGTTCCCGTGATCGTCAAGGACAACTTTGAAACCGCCGGCATCCCCACCACAAATGGCGCCCTTGCCTTTGCCAATTACGTCCCGCGCGAAGACGCGACGCAGGTGGCGCGGCTCAAGGCGGCCGGCGCCATCGTGCTTGCCAAATCGAGTCTTTATGAGTGGGCCTTCAGCCCGTATGAGACGGTGAACTCGGTTCTGCCCGGTTACACGCGCAATCCCTACGCCACTGATCGCGTGACTGCGGGATCCAGCGGCGGCACAGCGGCGGCGGTAGCCGCCAACTTCGGCCTCGTGGGCCTGGGCAGCGATACGGGCAATTCGATCCGTGGCCCCTCCTCGCATCAGGCGCTTGTCGGCATGCGCTCGACGATGGGCCTCACGAGCCGCGCTGGTGTGTTTCCGCTCAATCTGCTGGCTGATATCGCCGGCCCGATGACGCGCACGGTGGAAGACGCGGCGCGGGTGTTCAACGTCCTCACAGGTCGCGACGAGCGCGACCCGGTAACAATTGATCGCCCCGCGGTCGACTATGTTGCCGCGCTGCGGCCTGATGCGCTCAAAGGGGCAAAGATCGGCGTGTTGCGCCAGGCCTACGAGCGCGAAACGACCGACCCTGAGATCACCGCCGTCTTCGACCGCGCCCTGGCCGACATGCGCCGTGCCGGCGCCACGATCATCGAGATCCCGCGCATCAACCTGCCGGAGTTCCCACGCAATGCCGGCCCCTGCATGGGGTTCAAGCACGATCTCAATGCCTTTCTTGCCGTGCGTGCGGATGCCGTCCCGGTCAAGGACCTCGCGGCCATCATCGCCTCCGGCGGCTTTCACCCCAACAATCGCGGCCGTCTTGAATCCGCCGAGAAGGCCAGCGTCAATGGTCCCGACTCACCCGCCTGCCAGGCCAACCGCGACTATCGCGAAGCCGTGCGCCGCGCCGTGCTGGCCTCCATGGAGGGCATGGATGCCCTCGTGTATCCGACCTGGTCGAACGTCCCCCGTCTGATTGGCGACCTCAACACACCACACGGGGACAACAGCCAGTTCTTCTCGCCCACCACCGGATTCCCCGCGCTGAATGTGCCGATGGGCTTCACCCGTGGCGGCACATTGCCCGCTGGACTCACCATTCTCGGCCGTCCTTTCAGCGAGGCTCAACTCTTCGGCCTTGGCTTTAGCTATGAACAATTGACGCATCATCATCGCGCACCTTCGAGCACTCCTCCGCTTTACTGATTTGGCATGACTCGCAAGGCTCTTCTCGTCCTCCCGGAATCAGCCTACCCCGTCATCGGGGGTGGCCCATTGCGCACGGCATCGATGATTCATGCTCTGGCCGGCCTTGGCTACCAGATCACTGCGGTTCATTTTCGCCTTGCCGGCGACCCCGATCCGGCGGTCCATTACCCCCCGGGGCTGCTGCATCATTCGCACATCCTCAATCTCCCGCATCACTCCAAGTCCTTTCTGGCTCGCGCGTCCCGCAACATCATCCGCACGCTCACGGCCACCACGCCCCTTTACGATCGCTTCAGTGGCTTTGATGAGAATCTACGCGACATTGCCGAGGAGGGCGGGTTTGACCTCATATGGCTGGAGCACTTTTGGCTCGCGTCTTATGCGCCACTTCTGCGGCCCTTTGCGCGAAAGATGGTAATGGATCTTCACAACATTGAGTCGGCTTATTACGAATCGCTCGTGGCCTGCTCACCGGGATATCATCGGCCATTCCTGCGGCGGTTTGCGGCCCGCTCGCGCGATCTCGAGCAGCGACTGCTGCCCATCGCTGATGTTGTCATTACTACCTCCAGCGCCGACGCCCGCCGCATCACTCATTCCAACCAGCTGGTCATTCCCAATACCATTCCGCTCCACCCGCTCCCGTCCGTCGAGCGCACCCATTCCATCGTCTTCACGGGCAACTTCGCGTACACACCGAACCAGCAGGGGTTGCGTTGGTTTCTTGCCAAAGTCTGGCCCCAATTGTTGGCCGCGCGGCCCGATCTCCGCCTGCGCCTCGTCGGCAAGGAGATCCATTACGCACACTCCGACGCCCCCAACATCGACTACGTTGGCCCGGTTGATGATGCGATAACCGAGATCGCCCGCAGCCGTGTGGCCATTGTCCCGCTGTTGTCAGGTTCAGGCACGCGCCTCAAGATTCTCGAGGCATTCGCCTCTTCTACGCCTGTGGTTTCCACGCCACTGGGCGCGGAAGGGCTTGAGGTCAACCACGGCGCTCACCTGCAACTCGCCGCTTCGCCCCAGGACTTTGCCCAATCTGTCCTCGATTTGTTCGACAATGAGGAGGAAGCTCAACGTCTCGCCACCAACGCGCGTCAGCTGTACGAGCGCAGCTACACCTGGAGCCGTGTCCACCGAATCATCCAGGAATCAGGCTTGTAACACTTTTCTCGCAGGGGAACTCCAAGTCATTGATCTATACTGAGATATCTTGCAATGCGCTTTGCCATTGATGCGCATACTATCGGGCGACATTTAACGGGGAACGAGGTTTACGTTCGCAATCTGCTGGAGAACTACGCACGGCTTGATCGCGAAAACCAGTTCTACGCGTACGTGTGTTCGGAGTACGCTGCCAGTGAAGTTCCAAACCGTTTCGTCAAAAAGAGCGTCTCCGCCAACCCGTTCTATCGCCTTGGCTTTGATCTCACGCGCCGCGTTGTAATCGACAAGCCCAGCCTGTTGCACGTGCAATACACCGCTCCGCCGGTATGCCCTGTGCCGGTTGTAGTCAGCGTTCACGACGTGAGCTACCTGGAGCGTCCAGAATACTTCACCGCGCCGCGTCGTCTGCAGTTGCAAGCCACGGTTGCCTACAGCGTCAAGCGCGCGGCCCGCATCCTTACCGTCAGCGAGTTTTCAAGCAAGCGCATTCAGGCCGCCTACGGCATTTCGCCCGAGCGGATCGAAGTCATCTACAACGCCGTTTCGCCACACTTTCGCCCCACCAGCTCGAAAGATTCTTTCGAGACCATCAGTGAGAAATTCGGCGTGCAAGCGCCCTTCGTTTTGTCGGTGGGCGACCTGCAACCGCGCAAGAACCAGATCGGCCTCATCGCCGCTTTTGAAGAACTGATTCGCCATTATCCCGAGTTGCCGCATCACCTGGTGCTGGTTGGCAAGAAGACCTGGTTTGCGCCGCGCGTGCATGAGGCGGCCATGCGCTCAGCGGTAGCCGACCGGATCCACTTCACGGATTTCGTCAACGACGAAGACCTGCTGCATCTTTACAACGCGGCCGAGCTCTTCGTTTACCCGAGCTTCTATGAGGGCTTCGGCCTGCCAATCATCGAGGCCCAGGCCTGCGGCTGTGCGGTCGCCTGTTCCAATACAACCGCGATGCCCGAGGTGGCCGACACCGCCGCCCTTACCTTCGACCCGAATTCGCAAGCCGAAATTCTCAAATCCATGCGCGACCTGTTGCTCGACCCGGACTTGCGCCAGCGCATGGGCCGCATGGGGCTCAAGAATGCCTCCCGCTTCTCCTGGCAAAAGGCGGCGCGCCAAACCCTCGAGGTCTACTACGAAGTCTCCGGGAAGAAGCGCAAAAAATCGAAAGTAAACGCCCGCGCGGCGCAAACCGTCCAATCTTCATGAGCATGCGCTGGATCCTGCTTCCTCTGATGGCCGTGTCGTTACACGGCGCCACCGAAACGCTTCGCTACAACGTCAATTGGCCCAGCGGCCTCTCACTCGGCGAGGCCACTCTTACCACCGACAACATTGACGCCTCGGCGGCCACGCGCAAGTTCCAGCTCAACCTTGATGCATCCATCCCCGGCTTTGCCGTCGCCGATGAGATCTCCTCATTGGTCAAGCCCGATTACTGTTCGTTGCAGCTCGACACCCGGATCAAGCATGGCGCCAAGGTGCGCCAGGAGCGCACAACCTTCAAGGCCGACGAGCAAATCGCCGAACGCAAGACAGCAAACGGCGGCACCACCAAGCTCCCCACCGGCCCCTGTGGCCGCGATGCGCTGGGCTTCATTTACTTCTTGCGCAATGAACTCAAGCAGGGCCGCATCCCCAGCGCCCAAACGGTGTTCTTCGGCTCGCCTTACAATCTGTCGTTCAAGTACGGCGGCGCGGTCAACGTAACGCTCGCCAGCGGCGCCGAACCCGCCGACAAGCTCGAGG
Organism: uncultured Bryobacter sp.; assembly: GCA_964494515.1. GTDB lineage: Bacteria > Acidobacteriota > Terriglobia > Bryobacterales > Bryobacteraceae > Bryobacter. Next base: position 5,337 of record CAZBTA010000001.1, on the reverse strand, counting down.
TCCTCATTCAGGGCCCGGCCTCCAAACATCAAATCGAAGTATTCTTTGGCCGAGACCCACTGCGCACGCCGCTCATCTTCCGCGTGCCGCTGCCGCTCGGCGCTTTCACCATGGAGCTGCAACGCTAACAATGCGCATTGCCTTCTTCTCGCCGCTGCCCCCGGCTAAAAGTGGCATTGCCGATTACGCCGCCGCCCTTCTCGGCCCCCTCCAGCACATTGCCGAGATCACCTGCTTTGAGAAGCCCCCGGCGCGGCTTGACGGCCACTATGACGTTTTGCTCTATCAGATGGGCAACAACGGCTATCATTCCGAGATCTACGAGTTTGCTCTCGCCAACCCCGGAGTGCTGGTGTTGCACGAAGCCAATTTGCATCACCTGCATGCCGAGCGCACCATCAAGCGCGGCGATTGGGACGCCTATGTGGAAGGTGTCGCCTACGATGGCGGCCCGGCGGCTCGCGCGTTTGCCGAGCGCGTGCGACGTCTTGAGATTGGCCCCGATTACGAAGGCGTGCCGATGCTCAAGCGCTTGCTCGAATCCGCGCGCGGTGTCATCGTTCATTCCGATTGCGTCGGCCGCGAGGTGCGCGCCGCTGGCTATACCGGCCCGATCGAGAAGATCTGGCATGGCGCCTGGATTGATCGCGACCCCACGCGCGTGCCGCTCGGCGGCTTCTTCCGCGAACGTCTCGGCCTCGCCGCCCGCAACACGCTGATTGGTGTCTTTGGCTTTCTCAAGCCCTACAAGCGCATCGCGGAAGCTCTGCGCGCCTTCAAACGCCTGACCCGGCTCGATCCCAACGCTCGCATGATTCTTTGTGGCGAGCCACATCCCGAGCTCCAGCTCGACGACCTCATCCGCGGCCTCGGCCTCGAGGACAGCGTGCGCGTGCTTGGCTATCTGAATGCTGAGGACTTCCACCACTACATGGAAGCCTGCGACATCATCCTCAATCTGCGCTACCCCACCGTGGGCGAATCTTCGGGCACGCTGCTGCGCGCGTTCTCACTTGGCAAGGCCGTGATGGTCACCCGCATTGGCAGCTTCGACGAATACCCGGATGACATCTGCCTCAAGGTGCCACCTCCGCCGGATACCGCCGAAGAGGACACGATTTACGAGTTCCTCAACATGCTCGCCTCGCGGCCGGTTTACCGCCGCTTGCTCGGTGAGCGAGCCCGGCGCTGGGTGGAGCAGGAATGCCCGTGGGAGAAAGTGGCCTCGCACTACGTCGAGTTTCTCGACCGCATTGCCACTGGCCGCACGGAGGCCGCCCCGACAGCCGTGGCGCTCGCGCCCGTCGAGACCCAGGAGGTACCGCCGCAGGAGATCCTCACCTGGGCCAAGGGCGACGGCGGCAAGTCTTACACCAACACGCACATCACGCGCCTCACCAAAACGCTATCTCTGACTCCGCGCGGCGACGAATCCAAATCCATCCTCGAGATGGGCGCCTACATGCAGATCACGCCCGCGCTGCGCTATGAGCTGGGTTACGGCTATGTCCGGGGCTGCTATTACGGCCCGGCCGGCCAGACCGATCATCATGAGATCTCAAGCGACGAGGGGCGACCCTTTGCCTGCGACATCGACTTGTTCGATGCCGAGAAAGATATCTTCCCCTACGCGGACGAGTCGTTCGATACCGTCCTGTGCTGCGAGCTGCTTGAGCATCTCACGGCCGACCCGATGCACATGATGAGTGAGATCCATCGCGTGCTCAAGCCCGGCGGCACGCTGCTGATCACCACGCCCAACGCCGCCAGCTTCCGCGCGATCCACGCCATTCTCAACGGCTATCATCCCGGGTTCTTCCCCGCCTACATCCTGCCGCGCAAGCCCGGCGAAGAAGCCGAGGCTCGCCACAACCGCGAGTACACCGCGCGCGAAGTGCACATGCTGTTCTGGGAGGCTGGGTTTGAGATCACGCATCTTGAGACGGGCGAGTTCCTTGAGCTGCCCCACCCCGAGCAGCGCATGGTCGAGCATATGCTCGAGCAGTATCATCTGAGTACCGAGCTACGCGGTGACGGCATCTACTGCGTGGGCCGCAAGACCGGCCCCGTGCGCAACCGCTATCCCGGTTGGCTTTATGCCTGACATCGTCGCCCACCGGGCCGCCGCGAGCGGCTTTACCGTCAGCATCGATATCGAAACCTCCGGCCCCGCAACCGTCGGCTGCCACTGGGTCGACCCGGATACGGGGCGCTTTCTCAAAGAATCACCCTGGGTCGAATCCGCGGGCATGGCCCACTTTGATCTCGCGCTGGTTGAGGCGCCGGGGCGCTACCGCTTCTACGTTTCACTCAAGGGCGAACAGGGCTGGGGCTACACACGCGGCGAGCCGTTTCTGGCCGTCGACGCCACGGTTTCTCCCGGCGGCGTGGCGCTCGATCGCACCATGGTCACCACCGCGAGCAGCCTGCGTCGTGAGCAATGGCCAGGCGCTCTGCGTGAGATCTTTCTCGGCCCCTGGCAATCCTGGTATCAGAATCGCCACCTTATCGGATCGATGGTGCGGCGCGATATTCTGGCGCGCTACCGCGGCAGCTTTGCCGACGCCTTTTGGGCGTTGCTCAATCCGCTGCTGCTCATGCTCACCTACTACTTTGTCTTTGGCGTCTTCCTGAAGACGCGTTTCCCTGGCGACCCCTCGCAATCGGGTTACGTGCTTTTCTTCCTCGCCGGCATGCTGCCATGGCTCGCGATGAACGAATCCATCGCCCGGGCCCCCAACACCACTTTCGAGCACCGCAACCTCATTACCAAGGTGATCTTTCCGGTAGAGGTATTGCCGCTCAATCTCACGCTCGCCGGCCTCGTCACCGGCCTGACGGCAACGCTGATCTTTCTCGTGTTTCTCATCGTGGCTCGCGGTGGCATACCCGCGACGGCGCTTTGGCTGCCAGTGATCTGGGTGCCGCAATTCCTGCTCACTTGCGGGCTTTGCTACATCCTTGCCGCTATCGGCGTGTACGTGCGCGATCTCGTGTATGTCATGGGCTTGCTGCTGACGATGTGGTTCTTCATGACGCCCATCTGTTATCCGGACGCATCGCTGCCGCAGGCCATGCTGCCCGTACTCGGCAAGAATCCGCTCTACATTCTCGTGCGCGCCTACCGTGCCATCTTCATTGAGGCGAGCGCACCCGAGTGGGGCGCTCTGGGCAAGCTTTATCTCGTCGCCCTGACGATCTTCTATACTGGCAACGCGATCTTCCGCCGGGCAAGACGCGGATTTGCCGATGTCCTCTAAGAAACCCAAGTACGGCGTACTCGATTACTTCCTCGGCCCCGAGGCGGCCACGCAGGTTGCGCTCTCGCTGGAAGAAGCGATTGAGAAGAACAAGCCCGCCGCCTTGCTGACCAGTCAGGACCCGATCCCCGCCCACCTGCTTGCTGAAGCCCGTTCGCGTGAGATCGCCATTCTTGGCCCGGATTCCTTCGGTGTGGCCGCGCCACATGAAGGCGTCAACTACTGCCTTAGCCTCTCGCCGATCCTGCCGGGCCGCATCGCCTTCGTCACCCAATCTGGCGCGCTTGGGGCATCGATCCTCGACTGGGCCCACGCTCATAACGTCGGCTTCTCGAAGTTCATTTCGCTCGGCTGGAACCCCACTGTCACGATCGGCGAATGCATCGACTACCTGTCTGAAGACCCGCACACCCATTCCATCCTGCTGTATCTGGAACGCGTTGACGACGCCGGCCACTTTCTGAGCGCCGCCCGGGAATGCGCTCTGCGCAAGCCCATCATCGTGCTGCGTCCGGGGCGCGATCCGGTTTACGACTCGGCCTTTCGCCGTTGCGGCCTGCTGAAGGTCAACCGCATGGCCGACCTCTTCTACATGGCCGAAGTGCTCGAGCGCCAGCCCCGTCCCCAGGGCGGCAATCTCAGCATGATCACCAACGCCAATGGCCCCGCGCTTGCCGCCAAAGACGCGCTGCAAACCGCCGGCGGCACGCTGCATGAGCTGGTCGACCTCGGCAGCTACGCCGGCCCGGAGGATTACCGCGCCACCTTTGAGCGCATGTCGGCCGACCCCGCCTGCCACGGCATCCTGATCGTCGTCACGCCCCAACCCGCCACGCGCATTGCCGACACCGCACGGGCGCTGGCAACGCTGGTGCATGGTTGTCGCAAGACCGTGCTCGCCTCCTTTATGGGTGGCAAGCTGATGGGCGCCGGCGCGGCAATTCTGGCCGAGGCGGGCGTGCCCATTCTGCCTTATGCCGATACGGCGGCCAAGGTCTTCCACCGGCTCTGGTTGTATTCGCGCAGCTTGAGCGGGCTTTATGAGACGCCGATGTTTGAGGCCGAGCTTGCCGATACGGCGAGCTTGCGCGCCACACTTGAGGCCCGACGCGGACCGCTCGATGCCGCCACCACACAGTTACTGCTGCGCACCTATGAGATCCCGCTCAGCCAGGCCGTCTCGCCCACCAACCTCAGCTTCACCATCCAGTCGCGCATCGACCCCAAGTTCGGCCCGGTGCTCTTCATCGGGGCCAGTGGCTTTGGCACCAGCGTGTACGAAGATCAGATCGCATCGCTGCCACCATTGACGTCCACCCTCGCGCGTCGCGCGCTTGAGCTCATCCGGCTTACCCGCATCTGCACCCCCGATGCCATGGCCGCGCTTGAGGAAACGCTCGTGCGCATCTCGCGTATGGTGAGCGAGCTCGCGATCCTGCGCGAGATCGACATCGAGCTGCGTGTTGAGCCCGACGGGACGCTCTGGGCCGGTGGTGCGACCGTGCAATTGCAGCCCGAAGGCCTGCCGCCTGAACAATGGCCGCGTTGCGTGATCCGGCCCTACCCGAGCCAGTACGTGGCCCCGTTTGCGCTCAAGAATGGCGAGATGGCGACGCTGCGCCCGATTCGCCCTGAGGACGAAGGGCGCATCGTCGACTTTCATAACGATCTGTCCGAACGCAGCGTGTATCTGCGCTACTTGCAGTTCCTCAAGTTTGAAGAGCGTATCGACCACGCGCGCCTCGCTCGTGTGTGCTTTAACGATTACTCACGCGAGTTGGCGCTGGTGGTGGAGAAGGATGACAAGATCCTTGGTGTCGCGCGCTTGCAGCGGAATCCTTTGCGGATGGAAGAAGCCGAGGTGGCTTTTCTCGTGCGTGATTCCGCGCAAGGCAAGGGGATCGGCAAGGCGCTTGTTACCCGCCTGATCGAAGTGGCTCGCCTCGAAGGGCTGACTCGCCTCACCGCCGAGTTGCTTGCCGACAACAAGCCGATGCGCAGCTTGCTTGAGAAGGCGGGCTTCCGGATGCGTCTTGCCATGGATGGCCAGACGCTGCTCGCCTCAATGGCCCTGTAA